>NZ_JBVIFS010000020.1:17314-82212 GCF_055571215.1 Streptomyces sp. NPDC030995 | reverse complement strand
CCCGGTCCCGGTCCGGGACCGGGGGCGGGGGCGGGGGCGGGGGCGGGGGCGGGGGCGGGGGCGGGGGCAGGGGCGGGGGCGGGGGCCGGGGGGGCGGGGGCAGGACGCCCCGTCACATCAGCTGGTGGCAGCGCCGAACCACTTGGGCAGGTGGCCGAGCAGATCCTGCTGGTCGTCACCGGCCCACGCCACGTGGCCGTCCGGCCGCAGCAGTACCGCGGGCACGTCCAGTTCCTCGCTGACGTCGACGACGTGGTCGACCCGGTCCGCCCACCCCTCCACCGACAGCCGGCCGGTCTGGTCGAGCAGCAGTCCGCGGCCGCCGTGCATCAGCTCGTAGAGACTCCCCTGCTTCAGCTTCACGTCCCGCATCCGCCGGCCGAGCAGTTCGTGGCCCTCGCCGAAGTCGTAGCCGACCCCGACCGCGGTGATCATCTCCGTCACGTACCGGTTCACCTCCTCGAAGTCCATCAGCTTCGAGAACAGCTCCCGCAGCGCGACCACGCCCGGATCGGTCCCCAGCAGCGTGATCTGCGCGCGGGTGTTGTCCAGCACGCGGGCGCCCACCGGGTGACGTTCGGCGTGGTAGCTGTCCAGCAGCCCCTCCGGAGCCCAGCCGTCCACCGCGGCGGCCAGCTTCCAACCGAGGTTGAACGCGTCCTGCACGCCGAGGTTGAGCCCCTGCCCGCCGGTCGGCGGGTGGATGTGCGCCGCGTCGCCGGCCAGCAGGACGCGGCCGACCCGGTAGCGCTCGGCCTGCCGGGTGGCGTCGCCGAACCGGGACAGCCAAGCGGGCGAGTGCACGCCGAAGTCGGTGCCCGCGAACGCTCGAAGCTGCTGCTTGAACTCCTCCAGGGTGGGCGCGGTCGCACGGTCCTCGGCCACGCCGTCGGCGGGCACGACGATGCGGTGCATCCCGTCCCCGAGGGGAGTGACCCCGAACCGCAGCTGGGTCTTGCGGACTTCCTCGACGGTGGCGGCGATCGTCGCCGGATCCTCGGTCACCTGCATATCGCCCAACAGCGTCTCGACCGTGGCGGGCAGGCCGGGGAAGCCGACGCCGAGCAGCTTGCGCACCGCGCTGCGGCCGCCGTCGCAGCCGACGAGGTAGCGCGAGCGCAGGTGCGTACCTCCCCCACCGGCCAGCTCGACGGTCACCCCGTCCTCGTCCTGGCTCAGCCCGACCAGTTCGCAGCCGCGCCGGATCTCGGTACCGAGTTCGAGCGCACGCTCGCCCAGCAGACGCTCGGTGACCGGCTGCGGGGTGGCGAGGCCGTACGGGTGAGCCGTGTCCACCCGGTCCGGCCACGGCTTCATGATGCCGCCGAAGAGGCCGCCGACCTGGAACTTCTCGCTGACCGCGAGGAACCGGTCCAGCAGACCGCGCTGGTCCATCACTTCGACGCTGCGCGCGTGCAGGCCCTGCCCGCGGGACTCCTTGGTCGGCTCGGTCAGCTTCTCCAGTACGACCACGTGCACGCCGTGCAGCCGCAACTCGGCGGCCAGCATCAAACCGGTCGGTCCACCACCGGCAATGATCACGTCGATCATCTCAACCCCCATGTATGTGCGCAGGTCCTGGCTTCGAATGGCGATTCTGCGGCATGACCGGGGCCTTGCCGCAAGCCCACCGGTGCGCTATACCTTGAGAGTGGCAAGGAGTGAGTGACCTCCTTGCCTTTTCCTTTTGCCGTCCGCTTTCGGCGGACGAGCTCCTCCCCAAGCGGTCGGGCGGGGGTGCCGAAAATTCCGTGCCGTGCCGTCGGTGGAGATGCAGACTCGCTCCATGGCGGACATGCGAGCGTTCCAGGACGAAATCAGTCGCAGGGCGGCCGGCGGGCCCGGCGGTCCGGTGAGTGATCTGGCTGTGCCGCTTGGGGTGCGGACGGCCGTGCTGCTGGAAGGGCCGAGCGACCTCGCGGCCGTTGAGGCGCTGGCCGCACGGCGTGGCCGGGACCTGGCCGCCGAGGGGGTGTGCGTGGTGCCGATGGGCGGGGCGATGAGCGTCGGCCGCTACGCCGGCCTCCTCGGGCCGCCCGGCCTTGGCCTGCGCCTGGTAGGACTGTGTGACAAGGGCGAGCAGGGCTTCTTCGACCGCGGCCTGGAGCGGGCGGGGGCGCCGCGCCAGGACATCTTCGTGTGCGCGGCGGACCTGGAGGACGAGCTCATCCGCGCGCTGGGCACGGCAAGGGTCGAGGAGATCGTCGAGGCCGAGGGCGACCTCCGTGCCTGGCAGACCTTCGTGCGCCAGCCCGCACAGCACGGTCGGCCCCGGCAGCAGCAGTTGCGGCGCTTCCTCGGCACGAAGAAGGGCCGCAAGATCCGCTACGGCCACCTCCTCGTCGAGGGCCTCGACCACGATCAGGTACCGGCCCCCCTCGACGGCCTCTTCGCGAGCCTGTGACCGGCGCGCGACATCGCGAGGCGCAGCCGGTGGCCGGCCGGGAGCCCAGTCAGTCCTTGCTCAGGCGCACCGTGTCTCCCGTGCGTCCGCCCGCGAGGACGTCGATGCGTACGCCGGTCTCGGGGTCGGTGAAGCTCTGTCCGGGTGCGTACGCGGCCAGGTCCAGCGGGGTGCAGCCGGTGGGCGGGGTCGCGGTCGGGTTCGCGTTCATGATCCGTACCGGGCCCTCACCCGTCCGGGCGGCGGAGTCGACCTTGTAGATGAGGACGCCGGTGGAGCAGGCCGACGCGTCGTTGCCCGCAGCGCGGCGGGACTCCGCCACGTACGCCGTCGTCTCGCCGGTCCGCAGCACGGCGATCTTGGTTCCGCCGGGCCGTTCCACCGGGGTCAGCCGTACCGTGCGGCGACCGGACGCGGGCAGGCAGGCGACCTGGTCGTCGCGGGTCCAGCCCAGCTTCCAGGAGTGCCAGCCGAGGTACTGCGGGGCGTGGCCGGCGATGTTGCCCATGACGTCCCAGCCGCCCACGTACTGGTGCGTGGCGCCGGTGAAGGCGTACAGGTCGGGCAGGCCGAAGGTGTGGGCGGTTTCGTGGGCGACGACCTTGTGGCCCCAGCGCCACATGTCCTGTCCGAAGGTGACGGCCCATTTGAGGCGGGTGCCGTCGGCCGTGATGCCGGGGGTCGCCGGGTCGTACAGGTAGGTCGGTGAGAAGGGGATGGCGGTCGCCGTCCTGGCGGGGACGACGTAGACCATGTCGTAGCGGGAGAAGTCCGCGTAGGGGTCGGCGGCCGTGATCGCGTCGCGGAGGTACTTCTCGTGGGCCTCGAAGGTGAGGCCGCGCGCGAAGCCGTAGGAGGTGGAGTCGGCGGGCATCCGGATCCAGCGGCGCAGGGGGGTGTTGTCCAGGCGCAGACGGCCGTGGCTGGCGCGGCCCATCCAGTCGGCGGCCGGGGCGAGGTGAGCGGCGTACGGCTCGGTGGAGTCGGTGGCCGGGGCGTCGGGGAAGTCCACGTACAGCGTCAGGACGCGGCGGGTTCCGGTGGCGGGCTGGAACTGGGTCCGGTCGGTGTCGTGGCCCTCGTCCGTCCAGCCGGTCCGGCCGGGGAGGGCGCAGCCGGCGGCGGGGGGCGGCGAGCCGGGGGCCGCGGCCGCGGTGGGGGCGGACAGGCAGGTGATGAGGGCGACGGCCGTGGCGAGCGACGGCAGGTGGCGGAGCGGGGTGGTCATGTCTCTCCCGTCGGAGGCAGGTTGGGGGGTACGAGCCATTACGCGCGGCCCGCGGCCAGGTCCATCAGGCGCGACAGTGCGCGGCCGCCGGAGGCGGTGACGCCGTCGTGCTCCCATTCGTTGGTGACCCATACCCGGGTGGCGCCGACCTCGCGCGCGGTGCGCAGGGAGAGCCCGGCGTCCACGTACATGTCGTCGTGGTAGACGAGGGCGGCGAGCGGGACCCGGTTGGCGGCGAGGCGGCGGAGGTCGTACAGCGGTGGCCAGTCGGGGCGTTCGGCGAGCAGGTCGGCGGCGTCGGCGAAGGGTCGCAGGCCCTTGATCTCGCGGAACATCCAGGGGTAGATCATTTCTCCGGTGAGCAGGAGGGGGTCGGCGTCCCCGGCGAACTCGGGCAGGGCCTCCATGGCCCTGGACGCCGCCCAGCCGGTCGGGCCCGCGCCCTGGCCGTACAGGGTCTCCTGCATGACGGCGAAGAGCGGGTTGTCGGTGAAGCCGGTCAGGGTCATCACCTGGTGCAGGAAGGTGTCGGTCGGCTTCGCGTCCCCGTCGAGGGATTCGTCGAGGAGCCAGTGGATCCGCTCGAAGCCGTCGCCCATTCCGAGGACGAGGCCGAGTGTGCGCAGGCGGTGGGGGGTGAGCCGGTCGCCGTCGGGCAGGCGCACATCGGTGGCGGCCAGGAGGCGGGCGATCTCGCGCAGCCGGGTGGCGTCGTCGGGGTAGCGGGCGTAGAAGTCGCGGACGCGCTCCCGCACCCGGGGGTAGGTGCGGGCGTAGACGTCGTCGGCGGTGGCCGTGAGGCCGGGCAGGCCGCCGGTGACGTAGCACGCGCGCAGGCCTTCGGGGGCCTGGGAGAGATAGGTGAGGGTGACGAAGCCGCCGTAGCTCTGGCCGAGGGTCTCCCATGGTTCGTCGCCGCACAGCTGCCGGCGGATCAGTTCGGCGTCCGCGACGATCGAGTCGGCGCGGAAGTGGCCGAGATGGTCGGCCAGCCGGGCGGGTGAGGCGAAGCGGGAGGCCGCCCGGGCGGTGACGGGGGTGGAGCGGCCCGTGCCGCGCTGGTCGAGGAGCAGGACCCGGTGGGTCTTGAGGGCTTGGGGCAGCCAGCCGGGTGAACCGGCTGACGGTCTGGGCGACTTGCCGCCGGGTCCGCCCTGCAGATAGAGCAGCCAGGGCAGTTGCGGGCCCGTGTGGTGTGCGTCGCTGACCTCCCGGGCGAAGATCCGGATGGTCGGACCGTGCGGGGCCGCGTGGTCCAGGGGGACGGTGAAGACGTGGTCGACGGTCGCGTACGCGGGGTTCATGGGTCCCTTTCACGGCCGGATGACCGCACAGTGACGTGTGACATTGCGCCACAGCATGGCGCCGCCAACGTGGGCGATGAAGCCCCCACTTACCCATAACTCCGCGCTATGGAGGCGCGACAGTTGTGGGTGCCATTTCACATAACTATGTTACGGGTCACATTCCAGCCTCCTCGGGCTGCCCGACTGTTCACGGAGTGACCACTGATGAACAAGCGCACGCTCCACGCCGTCGCCACCGCCCTGGCGGCGACCGTCACCCTCGTCATGGCCGGCTGCTCCAACGGCGGCCACTCCAACGGCAGTCAGCGGGACAAGGACGCGAAGAACCCCGCACTCGCCAACGCGGGGACCACGGTCGGCGGCACTCCGCAGCAGGGCGGGACGCTGACCGTCCTGTCCAACCAGGACTTCACCCACCTCGACCCGGCCCGCAACTGGGTGATCGGGGACATGGACTTCGCCACCCGGCTGCTCTACCGCACCCTGGTGACGTACAAGGCGGAACCGGGCGCGAAGGGCGGAGAGCTGGTCCCCGACCTCGCCGAGGACCTCGGCGTCTCCTCCAACGGCGCCAAGACCTGGACGTTCAAGCTCAAGAAGGGCCTCACGTACGAGGACGGCACCCCGATCACCGCCCAGGACGTCAAGTACAACGTGGAGCGGTCCTTCTCCCCCGACCTGCCCGGCGGCCCGGACTACGCCGCCCGCTACCTGGCCGGCGCCGAGGGCTACAAGGGCCCCGCACAGGGGCAGCACCTCGACTCGGTCAAGACCCCCGACGACCACACGATCGTCTTCGAACTCCGCAAGCCCTTCGCGGAGTTCCCCAACGCCACCGTCCTGCCCACCTTCGCCCCGGTGCCCAGGGCCCAGGACAAGGGCCCCCAGTACGACAGCCGCCCGTTCTCCTCGGGCCCCTACAAGATCGAGTCGTACGACCGGGACAAGCGGCTGGTGCTGGTCCGCAATCCCCACTGGGACCCGGCGACGGACACCGTGCGCAAGGCGTACCCGGACAAGCTGGTCGTGGTGATGGGGCTGCGGTCCAACCAGATCGACGACCGGCTCGTCGCCTCGGAGGGTGTGGACGCCTCTGCCGTCTCCTGGGGCAAGCTGCGCCCAGAGAGCACCCCCAAGGTGCTCACCAAGGCCGACGTCAGGGCGCGGCTGCTGGCCGAGTCCACCAACTGCACGGAGATGGTGCAGATGCACACCGGCCGGGCCCCCTTCGACGACGTCAAGGTCCGGCAGGCCGTGCAGTACGCCCTGGACCGCGAAGCGGTGCTGACCGCCTCCGGCGGCCCGGCCCTCAACGACCCGGCCACCGCGCTCATGCCCGGCTCGCTCTTCGGGGACAAGCAGCCCGATACGCTCGGGATCCCGGCCACCGGTGACGTGGAGAAGGCGAAGCAGCTCCTGAAGGAGGCCGGCAAGCCGGACGGGTTCACCACCCGCATCACCGTCTCCAACGGTGACAAGGGGGTTGCCGAGGCGATACAGCAGTCCCTGGGCCGGGCGGGGATCAAGGTCACCATCGACGCCGTCGACCCGTCGGCCTTCTACGACACCATCGGTGACACCAAGAACCGCACCGACCTCGTCTACACCGGCTGGTGCCCCGATTACCCCTCCGGCTCCACCTTCCTGCCCTTCCTCTTCGACGGCCGCTACATCAAGGAGAAGGGGAACTCCGGCAATCACTCGCTCTTCCGCGACGAGGCGACGATGAAGCGGATGGACGAGATCGCCGCCATGACCGACGCCGCGCAGGCCAACGACGCGTGGCGGCAGCTGGACGGGGAGATCCTCGCCAAGGCGCCGACGGCGCCCGCCGTCATCGAGCGCATGCCGCTGCTGCTCGGCACCAACATCGCCGGCGCCTTCGGCCACACGTCCTTCGGCGGCCAGCTCGACTACGCCACCATCGGGCTCAAGGACGCCTCCAAGAGCGGAAGCTGAGCAGGCATCACGGACCCGTCACCCCCCCAGAGGTCACATGTGACATTTCACATAGAATTACGGGGACCCGGGTCCTGTCCGAAAGCCGTCGCCGCTCCATAACATGCGCGGCATGGAACTGGAGGTACGGCACCTGCGCGTGCTGTGCGCGATCGCCGAGGCCGGGAGCCTCACCCGGGCCGCCGCCGCGCTGTCCATGACCCAGCCGGGCCTGAGCACGCAGTTGCGCCGCATCGAGTCGATGCTCGGCGGTGACCTCTTCGACCGGCGGCGGGCCGGAGCCACGCCCACGGCCTTCGGTGAGCTGGTGCTGGCCCGGGCCCACGCCGTCCTGCCGGGCATCGACGCCCTCCTCGCCGACACCGCCCGCGCGGCCCGCCACCTGGCGTCCCCGGACCGGGTCCGCGTCGGATCGGTCGGCGCTCCCCTCATCGGCCACCTCGTCCTGGCCATAGGGGCCTTGCTGCCCGAGGCCGAGGTGACCTCCCGGTGCCACTACTCTCCCGTCACGCTCCTGGACGACCTCGCCGCCGGCCGCCTGGAGGCGGCGGTCCTCGGCGACCACCCGGAGCAGGTCCTGCCGCCGCGCGACGGGGTGGTGCTCACCCCCCTGGTCACCGAACCCGTCTTCGCCCTGCTGCCCGCGACGCACCCGCTGGCCGGCCAGGAGGCCGTGTCCCTGACCGAACTCGCCGATCACGACTGGGCGATGCCCCGGCCCGACGGCGACCGCACCCGCGAGTACTGGTCCTCCGTCTGCGCACTGACCGGCCGCCGCCCCTCCGCCCCGCACGAGGCCGAGGGGCGCCAGCTGATCGAACTGGTCCGCGCGGGCCTGGCCGTCAGCCTCTGCCAGGCCACCTTCTCGCAGACCCCCGGCGTCGCGGTCCGCCCGCTCGCCGGAAACCCGCTGTGGTACCGCCACGTCCTGGCCTGGCACCGTGACGGCCCGCTGGCCTCCCACGGCGACGACATCCTGCGCACGGTGGCGGCCGGTTACCTGGACACGTGTGCCGCAAGCCCGGTCTACGCGGACTGGCGCCGACGCCACCCGGACGCGGCCCGCCTTCCTGAGGAGCGGTGACCGGGCCGCAGGTGGAGGAAGCCGGCACCCGGCGCCCCTCCCTCGGTAGAGCTTGCTCACCGCGGTCCGCAGGACGTTCTTCCCCGCCTCCACCGGCGGGGCGGGGGTGGCGCGGTCATGCGGCGGTCCAGCCGCCGTCCAGGGGGATCGAGGCGCCCGTGACGTAGCCGGTGTGCGGGCCGCAGAGCCACAGGACGGCGGCGGCGACCTCTTCCGGCTCGATCAGCCGCTTGACCGCGGAGCGGGTGAGCAGCACGTCGGCGACCACCTGATCGGCTTCGATGCCGTGCGCGGCGGCCTGGGCCGAGATCTGCCGTTCCACCAGCGGTGTGCGGACGTAGCCCGGGTTGACGCAGTTGCTGGTGACGCCGTGCGGGGCTCCTTCGATGGCCGCGACCTTGCTTAGGCCTTCGAGGGCGTGCTTCGCGGTCACATAGCCGGCCTTGAACGCGCTGGCGCGCCGACCGTGCACGCTGGAGATGTTGACGATGCGGCCCCAGCCCTGTGCGCACATGTACGGCAGGGTCTGGCGGAGCAGGAGGAAGGGGGCGTGGACCATGACCCGCTGAATGAGTTCGAACCGGTCCGGCGGGAACTCGGCCAGCGGGGCGACGTGCTGGAGTCCGGCGTTGTTGACCAGGATGTCGATGTGGGTGGGGAGTTCCCCGATGGGCTCGGCCTGCGCCAGGTCCACCACGTGGGCCCGGCCGCCGATCGCCTCGGCGACGGACTTGACCGCGGCGGCGTCCATGTCCACCACGTGTACGTGTGCCCCGGCGGCGGCGAGCGCGACGGCGCAGGCCCGCCCGATGCCGCTGCCGGCGCCGGTCACCATGGCGGTACGGCCCGCCAGGTCGATGCCTGCGGCGGCTGCTGTCCCGTGCAACAAAGGAGGGAATCCGCTTGTCATGGCGGGAATCATCCGGGACTCCCACTCCCCATTCCCATGTGCGTACCCGCCATAGTCGCGCGGGGGGTTGTGTCGGTCCCGCCCAGGGGCGTGCCCCGGTGGCCGGTCACAGCGCCGGGGGCCGATCGGTCGGCTACGAGGGGCCGAGCAGGTCGAGGACCGGGGTCAGTCCGCCCGGGCGCTGAGCGACCGGCAGGTGGTCGACGAAGTGCACCGGGCAGCCCAGGGCCTGCGCGCCGCCGTCCGCGGTGCGGTCGTCGCCGACCATCAGCACATCGGCGGGGGCCAGGCCCAGCCGGTCGCAGGCGGCCTGGAAGATCACCGGGTCGGGCTTCTGCACGCCCAGCTCGAAGGAGAGCACGTAGGCGTCGACCAGTTGGTCCAGTCCGTGCGCGCGGAAGACCGGTCGCAGGTCCCATCCGATGTTGCTCACCACGGCCACCGGGAGCCCCAGCCGGCGCAGTTCACGCAGCGTCGGCTCGGTGTCCGGGTAGGGCTGCCAGGCGTCTGGGGTCATGTGGCGGTCGTAGAGCGGCTGTACCAACTCCGGCGCCGGCAGACCGGCCGCCCGCGCCAACCCTTCGTAGGCGGCGCGGTGTTGATCGGCGCTGAGGTCACGCTCGTGCCAGGGCCTTTCGAGGTGCGTGGGCATGTGCACGGGCGCCGATCCGCCCGGCAGTGCTCCGTACTCCGTCAGCCGTCGCACCACCTCGCCGAACTCCTCCTCGGCCAGCCGTATGCCGGTGGCCGCCAGGGTGGCGCCGAGCCACTCCTCGGTCGACTCGATGCGCAGCAGTGTGCCGGAGAAGTCGAACATCACTCCTTTGATCATGACGTGATCGTAAGGCAGGCCCTATGTGGCCGAGGTGAGGTCGCCGAGGTGAAACGGCCCCGTCAGATGGTCAGGTGGTTGGGTGCAGGCGGGACGGGGTGGTCGGTGAACTCTCCTCGTCGGCATCGACGTCGGCCAGGGCGCTGCCGGCCAGCCAGGTCCGCCAGTCCATGTTCCAGTCGCCGAAACCGTTGGCGAAGGGGGCCATCTTCGCCCCGCCGCTGTTGACCACCTCCACGATGTCGCCTTCGCGGACCATTTCGAAGAACCAGGCGGCGTCCTCGGTGCTCATGCCGGTGCAGCCGTGGCTGACGTTCTCCTCGCCCTGCGCCTCCACCGACCAGGGCGCGGCATGGATGTATTCGCCGCTCCACGTCACACGGGTCGCGTAGAGCACGGGCAGGTCGTAGAACTCCTTGGTGCCGCGCTTGATGCCGACGGAGTCCCCGCGCATCCGGACCTTGGGCTCCTTGCGGAGCACGACCTTGATGCCGCTGCGGGTCCTGAACCCCGCCTTGCCGGTGGTGACCGGGATCGTCCTGATGATCCGTCCGTTGCGGCGTACGGTCATCAGGTGGGCGGCGGAGTCCGTGACGGCCTCGATCCGGTCCGCGATGGTGAACTGCACCGCGTCGGAGGGGCCGCCGTAGTCGTGGTCCCCGACCTCGACCCCGTCGAGACCGCTGCGGACGCGGACCACGGTGTGGGCGGGCCAGTACGTACGCGGCCTGAAGTGCAGAGTCGAGTCGTCGACCCAGTGCCAGGCGCCCTCGACGTGAGGCTCGGAGGTCACCTGGAGTGCCTGCTCCAGCCGGGCGCGCGCCGGGAGGTCGTCGGCGGGCACCGGCCGGCTGAGGGCGGCCGTCACGATCTCCCCCGCACCGTACGTGCCGGGGCCGGGCCCGAACTCGACCGTCAGCCTGCCCCCGTCCGCGGGCGGCGCGGTCCGGAAGGCCATGGTCACGCCGACCGGGGTCCCGGCCGCGTCCTGGGCGCCGACCTGCACGGTGTACGTCTCCCCCGCCCGCAGCGGCTCGGTGTTGAGCCAGCGCTCGCTGTGCGCGGCGAGCTCACCGGCCAGGTGGCGGCCGTGCCCGTCGCGTACGGTCACGTCGGTCAGGCGTCCCGGTTCCCCGAGGGTGATCTCCAACGGCCCGCCGGCGTCGGTGGGAAGCTCCTCCTCCCGCGCCGCGCGTGCCGCGTCGCCGAGGGACGGCTCCTTCAGCAGGGATCCCACCCCGCGGGCGGTGGCCCGTACGCGCTCCTCCTGCCAGGCGCTGCACAGTCCGGGCAGGAACATGCGCGTCGCACACCGCCCGCCGGCGGACCGGTGAACCTCGTGTCCCTCGGGGCCCTGGTCCAGCGCTCTCCCGACCAGGAGGGTGACCGCCGCTTCCCGCGGCGGACCTCCGAGGGTCCGCTCGGCGCTGTCCGCATCGGGCACCCGGCCCGGCGCCGCGGCGACGACCAGCAGGGTCCCCGTCACCGCGGCCACGGCACCCCACGCCTTGGTCGGTCGTGTCCGTCGCATGTGTGGCATAGCCGCATTAAAACGATCTGGGGCCAACATGATGATCATGAACGCGCGCTGCGGCCGAACAGGCAGCCCAAGTGAACTCGTACGGAGCAAGGAACCGCCCCCGCCCGCCTGTGAGTTCGATACCCAGGTGCCCGCGGGCTCTGCGCCCGGAACAATGCGTCCCATGCCTATTCGCACAGCACGCCTGGACGAGCTGACCGCCCTCCAGGACATCGAGCGGGCCGCCGGGCACTGCTTCCGGGCCATCGGCATGGCGGAGATCGCCGACGACGAGCCGCCGGCGCTCGACGAACTCGCCCGGTACCAGCGGGTCGGGCTGGCCTGGGTCGCGGTCGACGGAACCGATGCCCCGGTCGCCTACCTGATCGCCGAGCACGTCGAGGGCAACCTCCACGTCGAGCAGGTGTCCGTACATCCGGACAGTGCGCGCCGCGGTATCGGCCGGTCCCTGCTGGAGCACCTCGCGGAACTCGCGAGGAGCGAGGGGGTGCCCGCCCTGACCTTGACCACCTTCACCGAGGTGCCTTGGAACGCCCCCTATTACGCGCGCTGCGGCTTCCGGCTCCTGGACGACGGCCGGCTCACTCCCGGCCTGCGGGAGATCCGCGAGCGCGAGTCGGCGCACGGCTTGGACCGGTGGCCGCGCGCCTGCATGTGGCGGGACGCGTGAGGACCCCGGCCCGCACGAGGGGACGTCACCGAGGGGCGTTCCATTCGACGAGCTGGATGACGACGCCGTTGGGGTCGGTCATCTGGAAGAGGCGCTCCCCCCAGGGCTCTTCGCGCAGCGGCATGGTGATGGGGGCGCCCGCGTCGCGCAGCCGCGCTTCCTCGGCATCGAGGTCGTCGACCGTGAGCGCCAGGATCAGGCCGGCCGCCCGCCGGTCGCGCTGCTCCGGCGGGAGGACCTCGATGCCCAGGCGGAGCAGCACCACGTCCACCGCCGCGTCCTCGCGGGTCAGGGAGGCGAAACCGTCGGCGGCCGCGGCCACTTGGTAGCCGAGGTGGGTGCAGAGGAACTCGCGGGAGGCGTCCACGTCGGCGACGGTCAGGGAGAGGGTGGAGGTGGTGACGTTCACGGCGGCTCCTCGAAAATCTACTCAGTAGAACTTTACGACGGACGTAACTTTAGGCAGAGCCGTCGACTCGGTCAAGAGTATTTTTACGACCGATGTAAGATTTACTCATGGGCATCGAGATGGGACTCCGCGAGTCCAAGAAGCAGGAGACCAGGCAGCTGATCTCCGACCACGCCACCCGGCTCTTCATCGAGCAGGGCTTCGAACGGACGACCATCGCCGAGATCGCCACGGCGGCCCGCGTCGCCAAGAAGACGGTCACCAACTACTTCGCGCGCAAAGAGGACATGGCCCTCGACCACCACGAGGCGTTCACCCGAAGCCTGGCCCGCGCCGTCACCGGCCGCGCCGACGGCGAGTCCGTACTCTCCGCCCTGCGGCGGGAGTTCCTCACCGCGCTCGAACAGCACGACCCCGTCGCGGGCTTCGCCGGGCCCGAATTCGCCCGCATGATCGCCGACAGCCCCACCCTCACCGCCCGCCTGCGCGAACTCCACGACCAGCGCGAGGAGGCCCTCTCCGGGGCCTTGGCCGCCCTCACCCCCGGCCCGGCCCCCGACATCGCCCCCCGGGCGGCCGCGGCCCTGCTCGCCGCGGCGCACCGCCTGCTGTTCGAGCGCATCCAGGAACTGACCCTGGCCGGCGACTCCAACGACCGGATCACCGCGACGCTGACCCCGGAGGCCGCGCACGTCTTCGACCTCCTCGCCGCCTCCCTCGGGAACCGTACCGATCCGGCGCCGGTGTGACCCGGCGCCCTGTCGCCCCTTCGCCCTTTCGCCCAGTGCGAACCGCAACCTCAGTGCGCCGCCGATGTGTTGAGGTGGTGGGATGGATCTTCTGATATTGGGCGGGACGGCATGGCTGGGCCGGGAGATCGCGCGGCAGGCCCTGGCGCGCGGGCACGAGGTGACCTGCCTGGCGCGCGGCGAGAGCGGTGACGTCGTCCCCGGCGCACGCCTGGTGGCTGCGGACCGGGGAGCGGAGTCCGCCTACGCCGGCCTCCTCGGCCGTGACTGGGACGCCGTCATGGAAGTGTCGTGGCAGCCGGCCTTCGTCCGCGGGGCGCTCTCCGCCCTGGCGGGGCGGGCCCGGCACTGGACCTACGTCTCGTCCATCAGCGCCTACGCCGACCACGCCGCGGTCGGCGCCGACGAGTCGGCCGCGCTGCTGCCTGCGACCGGCCGCCCGTACGTCGAGCGCGACGAGTACGGGGAGGCCAAGGCCGCCTGCGAAGCGGCCGCGCGCGCGGCGGTCGCAGACCGCCTCGTCGTCGCCCGCGCCGGCCTGATCGGCGGCCCCGGCGACCACAGCGGGCGATCGGGGTACTGGGTCGCGCGCGCCGCCCGCGAGGTGGACCAGCCCATGCTCGTGCCCCGCTCCCACGGCCTGCCGACACAGGTGATCGACGTGCGCGACCTCGCGGGCTGGCTGCTGGACCTCGCGCGGCAGGGCGCCGCCGGGACCTTCGACGCCGTGGGGCCCGTCGTCCCGTTCGACGAGTGGGTCGACCTGTCACGGCGAGTGGGCGGCCACGCCGGACCGGTGGCGGCGGCCGACCCGCAGTGGCTGCTCGACCAGGGGGTCGGGCAGTTCATGGGTCCCGAGTCGATGGCCATGTGGATGCCGGACCCCCAGTACGCGGGCTTCTCCTCGCGCGACGGAAGCGCGGCGCGTGCGGCCGGGCTGCGCCATCGCCCCCGCGCGGAGGTGCTGGAGGCCACCCTGCGGTGGGAACGCGCCGAGGGGCTGGACCGCCCCCGCCGAGCCGGCCTGAGCACCGCCCGCGAGCGCGAGCTGCTCACCGCGCTCGGCGGCTGACCGTCAGGACAGGCCGTACCGCCGGGCCGACTCCTCCTCCTGGGCCAGCCGGTGCAGCGCCTTGAGCACCGGCTGGAAGAGGATGGCCGCCGCGACGGCGGTCTCGACCTTCTCCGCCTCGGAGGGGTAGGTGTCCACGAAGTCCAGGTCCCGCATGGCCGCTTGGTGCATCAGCTGGGCGTACGGCGCCATCAGCGCGGCGTCCCACGGGTAGCCGAGCCGGATGAGCGTGGCCACCGCCACCACGAGCGAGCGGTGGACCGGCGAGAGGGCGCCGAGCTCCCGGGCGGTCGACCAGCCCAGCATCTCCAGCAGCCGGTCCACCTCACCGCGCGCGGCGGTGGTGGCCTCGTCCTCACCCTCGCCCCGGCCGTCGTCCGTGTCGGGATCCTGCGGCAGTGCCCACAGGGCCGCGCCCAGGCGGATGGTGCGGCCCAGGGAGTCGTCGTCGACGTGCCGGAGCACTTCCCGGACCGTTGCCACCGGGACGTTGCCGACCTGGATCATCGCGCGTACCAGCCGCAGCCTGCGCAGGTGCCCGTCGTCGTAGTCGGCGGTGGTCGCGCTGACGCGGTGGCCCGGCGCCAACAGCCCTTCGCGCAGGTAGTACTTGATCGTGGCGATGGCGACGCCGCTCCGCTCACTCAACTCCGCGAGCCGCAATCTCTTGAACCTTTCCTTGGCGAGTGCCACTATCTAACCATGTGACGGTTGGATAGCAGCGCTATCCCACAAGGTGACCTGGAGGCCGGCGTGTTCGCGAAACCCTTACCGGGCCGTACCACCGCAGCCGCTGAGGGCGACGTCGTCGTCCTGCTCGTCGGAATGCGCATCAACCACTTCTGGGCCGTCCACCACTGGCTGCCGGTGCTCGTGGCCATGCCCCGCATGCTCCGCGAGCTGGCCAGGGACCGGAGCCGGGGGCTGCTCGGCCACGTGCTGCTCACGGCCTCGCCCCGGACGTACTACGTGGTCCAGTACTGGGAGTCCAAGGAGAAGCTCTACGCGTACGCCGCGGCCCCGGACATGTTCCACCACAAGGTGTGGTCGGTCGTCAACCGCAAGGAGCGGGCCGCCAAGCTGCGCCGCCACGTGGGCGTGTGGCACGAGTCCTACATCGTGCCCGAGGGATCGTACGAGTCGATCTACTTCGACATGCCGCCCTTCGGACTGGCCGCGGCCACCGGGTCCCTTCCCCTGGAGAGCCGCGGCCGACGCGCGGCCGACCGCTTCGCACACCGCTCCGCCGCGGCCGAGACCGCTCGGTGAGCCGGGCCTGCGGTCAGGTGCGGGGCCTGGTCGCGATGGCGGCCCGGACGGGAACGGTCCGGGCGTAGGTGCCCCGCGGGTCGTGCTCCAGCAGGGCTCGGCGCAGTTCGGACTCGAAGGCGTCCTGCCGGTCGCCGAACCGGGCCGGGCTGGAGCAGGGGAAGGAGAACTGGAGGCCGATCAGCTGGTCCACGGTGCAGCGGACGGGCTGCTCCCACGTGATGGTCTCGACGCGGGAGAACGGCGACTTCGCGAGGTGATCGTCCACGTCGTCCAGATCCTCCGGGTGCGCCGCCGGTACGAAGCCCGTGCGGTAGCCCGGCCCGAGGAAGCGCGCGCACACCTCCTCGACGACGGCGAGCCAGGGTGGGCGCGGGCCGTCGGACCCGGCCGGGGAGGTGATGAGGACGATCCCTCCCCGGGGCGCCAGCAGGGTGTCCAGGTCGGCCAGCACCCGGGCTCGCCCCATCCGGTGGAAGGCATTGCCGATCACGCACAGGTCGATCCGCGGCAGGCACAGCCGGCTGACGGCGGCGTCGTCGCCGGTCAGCCAGGAGATGTTCGCGAGGCCGCGCCCCTCCGCAAGCCCGGAACCCTCGGCGAGCATGGCCGGTTCCGGGTCGACGGCGTACACGTGGTCGACCAGCGGGGCCAGGGCCAAGGCGATCGCGCCCGGCCCGGCACCGAGGTCCAGTACGGTCTGGGACCCGTCGAGCGCGAACCGGTCCGCGAGCAGCTCGTAGAGCTCCGCCGGGTACGGCGGCCGGTAGCGGGCGTGGTACGGGGCGGTGGACGCGAACGGGGTGCTCATGGAGGTCCTCCCTGGCCGGGGTTGCATCCGCCGATCCTGGATCACGGCCCGCCGCGCGGGGGCGACTGGCGCACCGAATCCCCCGTACGGATGGCTGCCCACGCGCCGGGCGGCGGGACCTCGCGGCCACGAACCAAACCGAGCAGTTCAGCGACGCGGCCGTCGCGGAGTTCGTCGCCGAGGGCTACTCGGCGGCCTCGGTGGACACCGTCAAGCGGGCGGTCGGTGACCTCCCCCGGTGAACGGGTCGAGCCGGCGTCGGCGGCGGCTGATCGAGTCGGGGTCCCAGCCCGGGCGGGGCACGGACGCCAGCAGCAGCCGCGTGTAGGGGTGTTCCGGGGAGGAGAGCAGCTCGGAGACCGGGCGGTGCTCCATGGTCCGGCCCCGGTACATGACGAGGGCCTCGTCGCAGACGTAGCGGACGACGGCCAGGTCGTGGCTGACGAAGACCAGCCCGATGCCGGTGTCGCGCCGGATGTCCGACAACAGGTTGAGCACCTGCGCCTGCACGGACACGTCCAGGGCCGACACCGCCTCGTCGAGCACCAGCACGGCCGGTTCCACCGCCAGCGCCCTGGCGATCGCGGCGCGTTGGCGCTGCCCGCCCGAGAGGCGGCGGGGCAGGGCTGCCGCCTCGCGGTCGCCCAGGCCCACCTGGGCCAGCAGCTCCCTGACCCGTGCGGCCCGTGCCGCACGGTCGTGGGACCCGTGCAGCCGGAGCACGCCGTCGATGGTCGCGCCGATGCTGATCCGGGCGTCCAGGGAGAGGTAGGGGTCCTGGAAGACGATCTGGACGGCCTTGGCGCGCGCCAGCCGCGCCGCCCTCCCCCGTACGGACATGGCCAGCGGCTCGCCCTGTACGAGGATCTCGCCCGCGTCCGGGCGTTCGAGGCCGATCAGCATCCGGGCCGTGGTGGTCTTCCCCGAGCCGGACTCGCCGACGATGCCGAGGGCGCCGCCCTGCTGGAGGGTGAAGGACAGGTCGTCGACCGCGAGGACCTCCGTACCGCCGGCCGTCCGGTAGGTCTTGCGCAGGCCGCTCACCCGCAGGAGCGCGGGGGTTGGGGTGGAGGTGGGGGTGGGGGTGTGGGTGGTGTCGCTGGTCAACTGTCCTCCTTGCAGAGTGCGAGGGAAGGGGCCGGTGCCGTGGCCAGTTCGGCGGCGCGGTGGCACGCCACCTCCGCCGGGCCGTGCTGTAGCAGCGGGGGCGGGGACTGGTCGCAGCGGCCGGGCTCGGCGAAGCGGCAGCGGGGCGCGAAGGCGCAGCCGGGAGCGGTCTCCAGCAGTCCCATCGGGGCGCCGGGGATGGGGGTGAGGCGGCCGAGCGGACCCTCGAGGGGCGGTGAGGAACCGAGCAGGCCCGCGGTGTACGGGTGCCGGGGGCGGGTGAAGAGCTCGGTGACGGGCGCCGTCTCGACGATCCTGCCCGCGTACATCACGTAGATCCGGTCGCTGACCGCGGCCGCGAGCTCGATGTCGTGGGTGATGAGGAGGAGTCCGAGGTCCCGTTCGCGTTGGAGCCGTCCCAGGATGGCCAGGATCTCGGCCTGGGTGCTGACGTCGAGCGCGGTGGTCGGTTCGTCGCACAGCAGCAGCCGGGGTTCGGCGGTGAGGGCCGCCGCGATCACGACGCGCTGGAGCATTCCGCCGGAGAGCTCGTGCGGGTACTGGTTCATGTGCCGGGCGGGGTCGGGCAGGCCGACCGCGCCCAGCAGTTCGGCTGCCCGGGCGTTGGCCTGGGCCTTGGACCAGCCGTGGACCAGGCGCAGCGGCTCGGTGAGGAAGTCCCCGACGCGGCGTACCGGGTTGATGGCGGCGCGGGGATCCTGGTAGATCATCGCCGCCTTGTTCGTACGTACGTCGCGCAGGCTCGCGGCGTCGGCGCCGACCAGGTCGATCCCGTCGACGCGTACCCGGCCGCCGACGTCGGCGCCCGCCGGGAACAGGCCGAGGGCGGCGCGGGCGGTGACCGATTTCCCCGAGCCGGATTCACCGACCAGGGCGACGACCTCCCCGGCGGCGACCCGCAGGCTGACGCCGTCGAGGATCGGGCGGGCCATGGCGGGCAGGGTGACGCCGAGGGCGTCGTATTCGAGCAGTGTCATCAGGAGTCCCTCCCCGCGAGCCGGTCGCCGAGGTTCTCCCCGACGACGTTGAAGGCGACGACCACCAGGACGACCGCCACGGCCGGCGCGATCGCGGACAGCGGCTGCCCTTGCAGCACGGCCGCCTGCCCCTGGTTGATCATGGCGCCCCAGTCCGGGGTCGGCGGCTGTACGCCCAGCCCCAGGAACGAGAGGGCGGCGAGGTCGAGCAGCGCGTATCCGAAGTTCACCGTCGACTGGGCGAGCAGGGTCGGGGCGATGTTCGGCAGCATCCTGCGTACGGTGACGAACAGGGCGGAGTGCCCCTGTACCTGGTAGGCGGCGATGTAGGGCCGGGCCTTCTCCTGCACGGCCAGGCCGCGCACCAGGCGTGCGGTGTACGGCATGTAGGCGATCGCCATGGCGAGCACCGGGGCCGTCATCCCCTTGCCGAAGAGGGCCACCGCCAGGATCGCCAGCAGCAGCGCGGGGAAGGCGAACACCACGTCGAGCACCCGGCCGGCCATGGCGTCGATCCATCCGCCGCGCCAGGCGGTGAACAGGCCGACGGCTACGCCCAGGACGGTGGAGAACAGCACCACCGCGAGGGGTCCGGCGAGGCTGGTCCGGGTACCGACGATCAGTGCCGAGAGGGTGTCGTGGCCGCCCTGGTCGGTGCCCAGCCAGTGGCCGGCGCTCGGGCCCAGGAGGGTGTCGCCGAGCTGGCCGAAGGTCGGGTCGTAGGGCGCGAGCCAGGGTCCCAGCAGCGCGACGAGGACGAACAGGACGAGGAGGAGCAGGCAGGCCTGCTGGAGCCGGCTGCCGCCGAGGGTCCGCAGGCGCGTCAGCGGGCGGCGGCGCCCGGCCGCCAGTGCGGTCTGTGCGGTCTGTGCGTTCACCGGGCGCTCCCCGCTGCCGCCATGCGCGGATCGATCAGCGGGTGGACCAGGTCGACGAGGGCGTTGACCACGACGAACGCGGCCACCACCAGCAGGACGATCGCCTGGACCACCTGGAAGTCCAGCTGGTCCACCGACTGCACCAGCAGGGAACCCACTCCGGACATGCCGAACGCGGTCTCCACGATCGCGGTGCTGACGAGCATTCCCGAGACCAGGAGCGCGGAGACCGTCACGATCGGTCCCAGCGCGTTGCGCAGTACGTGGCGCCGGATGACGGTCCGGCGGGGTGTTCCGCGGCTCAGGGCCACCTCGACGTGTTCGCGGCGCAGTTCGTCGAGCATCGCCGAGCGGGTCACCCGGGTCACCAGCGCCACGAAGGTCACGGACAGGGCCGCGGCCGGAAGCACCACGTGGTGCAGTCGGTCGAGGATGCCGGTGCCGTTCCCGATGGTGGGGAACCAGCCCAGCTGCACCCCCAGTACCGACCTGAGCAGGAGGGCTGCGACGAAGGCGGGCGCCGCGGCGCCCACGGTCACCAGCAGCATCAGGGAACGGTCGGTCCGCGTGCCCCGGCGCAGCGCGCCGACCACGCCGGCGCCGATGCCCACGACCGCGATCATCAGGGCCGATACCCCGATCAGCAGCATGGAGGCGGGCAGGCGCGACCAGATGACGTCGCCGACGTCCTGGTGGAAGAGGTAGGAGCGGCCGAAGTCGCCGTGCAGGACCCCCTCCAGCCAGTTCCAGTAGCGGACCAGGAACGGCTCGTCGAAGCCGTACTGGCGGCGGATCTCGGCGAGTTCCTCCGGGCCGGGGCTGCGCCCCTTCACCAGGAAGGCGGCGGGGTCCCCCGGCGCGAGGAACAGCGAGGAGAAGACGAGGAAGGAGGTGACGAGCAGGGTCGCCGCCATGCCGGCCAGCTTGCGCAGCACCCGTCCGGCCCGGGTCACCGCGTGCGTCATCCCTTCGCTCCGATCTCGGCCGCCCACGGGTAGTAGAGGTAGGCGATGGAGGGCTGGACGCCGGTGATCCGCTTGCCGAGGAACACGCTCACGGGCTGGGTGTAGAGGGGCAGCCAGGGCAGTTCCTTCATGGCGATCCGCTGGGCCTCGGCGTTGGCGGCCGTGTGCTCGACGGGGTCGTAGCTTCCGATGGCCCGGTCGACGGCCGCGTCGAAGGCGGGGTCGGACCAGTTGCCGTAGTTGCTGTACGCGCCGGTCTGGAGGGAGCCGTACATGTCCAGCGGGTCGGTGATGGACGTGTACCAGAAGGTGAGGAAGAGGTCGATGCCCTCACGTGCGGCCGGGTCGGTGAAGAGCGTCGTGTACTTCTCCGCGGAGAGGGAGTCGATCTGCGGCTTCAGTCCGATGGCCGTGGCGGCCTGGGCGACGGCCTGGGTGATGATCGTGGTCTGGGAGTCCAGCGGACTGGTCGCGATCACGATCTTCTGGCCGTTCACTCCGGCCTCGGCGGCGAGCGCCTTGGCCTTGGCCGGGTCGTACGGGTACTTGGGCAGTTCCTTGAGGAGGGCCTCGCGGGTCGCGGCGGGCGCGTCGTTCCAGAGGTTGTCGGTCACGAGCGAGTCGGCGACTTCACCGACCCCGCCGGCGCCGGCCTTGACGATGCCCTTGCGGTCGATGGCCATGAGCAGGGCCTGGCGCACGCGGGCGTCGCCGAGCGGGCCCTTGAGGTTGCCGACCACCTCGTCGGCGACCGAGGTGTTGCGGCCGAAGTAGAGCGTTCCGGCCTGGGTGTCGCGCAGTTGGGCGTAGGCGTTCGGCGGGACCATCCAGCCGCCGTCGACCTCTCCGCTCTGGAAGGCGTTGACGCGGGTCGTCGCATCGCCCAGGAAGACGAACTTCACCTGGCCGGACTTGGCCTTGAGCGCGGGGTTCCAGTAGTCGTCGAAACGCTTGAGGGTGAGCGACTGGCCGGAGGTCCACGAGTCGAAGGAGAAGGGACCCGTGCAGTTCACGCCGGTCTGCGGATTGCCGTAGTTCTTGCCGGCCTTGGCGAGGGTGGCGGCGGACTCGATGGTGCCGGGGCTGGCGGCGAGGTACTTGTTGAAGGTGGAGTCGGGCTGCGTCAGGGTGACGGTGACTTCCATCGGCCCGGTCCGGTCCACGGACTTGACGTTGCGGAAGGGGTAGGCCCAGACGCTGGCCGTCTCCGGGGCGAGGTTGCGGCGCAGGGAGGCGACGACGTCGTCGGCGGTGAGCTTCGCACCGTCGTGGAACTGCACGCCGGGGCGGATCTGGTAGACCCAGGTGGTGGGGGTCGGGTTGGTGTACGAGGACGCGAGGTTCGGCGAGGTCGTCAGGTCCGGGTTCCAGCGCAGCAGGCTCTCGCAGACGTTGGCGAGGACCTGGTTGGGCGGGTAGTCGAAGGAGTAGGCGTAGTCGATGGTGGTGGGCTCCGCGTACATCGACCAGGTGAAGGAGTCCACGTCGCCGGTGGCGGTCGGCGTCTTGTCGGTGAGCTGGTAGGCGGTGGCCGCGTCCTTCGCCTGGCCGGCGGTGCCGCTGCACGCGGTGGTGATGAGCACCGTGGCCGCCGCGAGGGCGGCCCCTGCGGCGTGGCGGATCCGTCGGCGTCGCGGCGCGCGGTCGGCGGCGGGCGATGTGGCTGATGACATCGTCTGGCTCCCTGAGGGGTGAGCATGGTGGGGTACGTGGTGCTCGGCCGGTGGCGGCCCGGCCGGTGACTGACCGATCCGCCGGCAGTCCGTGATCGGTGCGTACGTGCCTGCGCGCGGGCGGCGGGCGTGCCTGCGGGCAGGCGGCGGGCGTGCCTGCGGGCGGGTGGACGGGTGGGCGGGCGCCGGTGTGTCAGTCCGTCGCGGCGAAGACGAGTTCGCCGTCGATGTAGGTCCGGAGCACCCGGGTGCCGGCGATCTCCTCGCTGGGGTGTGCGAAGGGATCCCGGTCGAGGACGACGAGGTCCGCGTACTTGCCCACCTCGACGGTGCCGGTGACCTCGTCGAGGTGGTTCGCCCAGGCGCTGCCCGCGGTGTAGGCGGTCAGGGCCTGGGAGAGGGTCAGGGCCTGCTCCGGGAAGAAGGGCGCCATGGGTTCGAACGTCCCGGACGAGTTGGGGGCCTCGTCGGGTACGGCGCGGTTGACGGCGACGTGGATGCCCCACAGCGGGTTGGGGCTGCTCACCGACCAGTCGCTGCCGGCGACGAGGCGGGCCCCGGCGCGCTGCAGGTCGCCGAACGGGTACTGGAGGGCGGCCCGTTCGGGCCCCAGGAAGGGGATCGTCAGCTCGTCCATCTGGGGCTCGTGCGCGGCCCACAGCGCCTGGATGTTGGCCGCCGCGCCCAGGCTCGCGAAGCGCCCGATGTCGTCGGGGTGGACGATCTGCAGGTGGGCGAGGTGGTGGCGGTTGTCGTTGGCGCCGTTGGCCGTACGGGCCGCCTCGAGTGCGTCGAGCACCTCCCGCACGGCCCGGTCGCCGAGGGCGTGGAAGTGGAGCTGGAAGCCCGCGCGGTCGAGCTGGGACACCGCCTCGGTGAGCAGGTCGGGGTCGATGAAGCTCAGCCCGGAGTTCCCGGTGGCGCAGCCGCAGCCGTCGAGGTAGGGCTCCAGCAGGCCGGCCGTGAAGTTCTCGGCGATGCCGTCCTGCATGATCTTCACGCTGGTGGCGTTGAAGCGGCCCACCTGGCCGGTGCGCCGGCGCTCCTCCAGCTCGGGTATCTGCTCCAGGCCGCGTTCGCGGTCCCACCACAGGGCGCCCACGACGCGTGCCCGCAGGGAGCCCTCCTCGGCGGCGCGGAGGTAGACGCCGAAGTTGTCGGGGTTGCCGGGGAACGCGCCGATCATGGCGTCCTGCCAGCTGGTCACGCCGAGGGAGAACAGGTGCTCCTGCGCGGCGAGCAGGCCCGCGTGCGCCTCGTCCGGTGTCGCGATGGGCACGTGGCGGGCGACCAGGTCCACGGCGCCCTCCTGGAGGGTGCCGGCGGGAGTGCCGTCCGGCTCCCGCTCGATGCGCCCGTCCGCCGGGTCGGGAGTGCTGCTGTCAACACCCGCGAGCCGGAGCGCCCGGGTGTTGACCCAGGCTCCGTGACCGTCCCGGTTGGTGAGCATGACGGGCCGGTCCGGCACCACCTCGTCGAGCATGGCGCGGGTGGGCGTGCCCCCGGGGAAGATGTCCATGGACCAGCCGCCGCCGCGGATCCAGGCCACGTCGGGGTGTTCCTTGGCGTACGCGGCCACCACCGCCAGGTAGCCCTCGATGGAGCGCTCCTCCGCCAGGTCGCAGCCGAGCATCAGCACGCCGGCCACGGCCGGGTGGACGTGGGCGTCCTGGAACCCGGGGACGAGCAGGCCGCCCGCCAGGTCGACCACCTCGGTGTCCTCGTCCGCGAGGGAGCGGACGGTGGCCGCGTCGGCGACGGCGAGGATCCGTCCGCCCCCGATGGCGACGGCCGCGTCGACCGGGGCCGGGCCGGTCCCGGTGAAGACCTTTCCGCCCACGAATACGGTGTCGGCCCGCTGCCCGGTCCGCTGCCTGTTGTTGGACATCGACGCATCCTCCGGCTCGGCGGGCGGACCCGCTCGGCTTGTTGTTGAGGAGGAGTGAACGGGAGCGCAACAATGTTGTCAACGGTGTTGCGCTCCCTCTGTTCCAAATCGATACACTGGCCGCACCATGCCGAAGCCATCCGACACTCCCGCCCGGTCCAAGCGCGCGGGCAGCCAGCTCACACCCGACGCGATCATCGAAGCGAGCCTGCGCATCGCGGCTCGCGGCAGCGAGGACGCCTTCACCGTCCGGCGCCTCGGCGAGGAACTCGGCGCCGATCCGACCGCGATCTACCGGCACTTCCGCGACAAGGACGAGCTGCTGCTGTCCGTCGCGGACCGCACGCTGGGCGAGGTGCTCGACAGCATCCCCGAGGGCCTCGACTGGAAGGACCGGCTGCGGGCGCTCGCCGACGGTTCCCTGGAGGTCGCGCTCAAGTACCCGGTCGTCGGATCGACCATGGCCAGCCGGACCACCCGGCGGCCCAACGAGTTCCGGGTCGTCGAGCTCATCCTCGGCGCCGTCACGGAGGCCGGGCTCACCGGCGCCGAGGCGGCCGTCCACTACCGGATGGTCGGCGACTCGCTCCTCGCCTACGTCGGCCAGCGCGCCGCCTACCTGCTCTTCCCCCCGGACATCCGGGAGGCCGACGAGTCCTCCTGGAGCCGCGAGTACCGCCTGCTCGACGCCCAGGGCTTCCCCCACATCAACCGACTGAGCACCGAGCTCGCCGAGGTGACGGACGAGCAGATCTTCGAGGCCAGGGTCGAGGCACTGATCACCGCGATCGAGAAGCGGGTCGAGGCCCTCCGCACCTCCTGACCCCCTTCGCCCTCACCTCATCCGTCCGCGATCCGTCCGCGCTCCATGAGCGATCCGTCCGCGCAACACCGTTGACAACGACGTTGCGCGGACGCTTCACTCCCCCTCAGCCCGAGTGCCACGCATTCACCCGGAAGAGGGAACACATGCATCGCAGGCATCACGCGCACCAGGAGCAAACCCCCCGATCCGCCCGTACGTTCACCCGTCGCCGCATCCTCGGCACGGCCGGTGCGACGGCCGTTGCCGCCGCACTGCCCGGCGGCCTGCTCGCCCCGAGCAGGGCGGCGGCGGCCCCCGGACCGCGCATCGTGATCGTCGGCGCGGGACTCGCCGGCCTGCGCTGCGCGCACCGGCTGTGGACCGGCGGAAACCCGGTCGCCGCGACCGTGTACGAGGCGGACACCACCCACATCGGCGGCCGCTGCTGGTCCCTGCGCGGCTTCTTCGACGGCGGCGCGGTCCACGAGCACGGCGGGGCCTTCATCAGCTCGACCGACACCGAGATCCTGGACCTGGCCCGGTCCCTCGGCCTCAGACGGGAGCTCGCCAACGGCGGCGAACTGCACGCCGGGGACTACGCGGCCTGGGTGAACAACGGCTCCTACCCCGGGCTCCAGCAGCAGGACGACTGGGTGGCCACCGCCTACGACGCCTTCAGCGCCTCCTACACGGCGGCCGGAACCGCCCGCTACAACAGCTTCACCCCCGAGGCGTACCGGCTCGACCAACTCTCCTGCCTGGACTACCTCGACGAGATCGGGCTGGCTCCCGGCTCCCGGCTCGGCCAGGTCATCCAGGCCCTCCAGCTCCAGTCGGGCGGTGAGCCGGCCGAGGCCTCCGCGCTGGGAATGATCGACTTCCTCGGGTCCTCGTCCGTCTTCGCCGGCGGACGCGGCTTCGACGAGAAGTACCACCTCGTCGGCGGCAACGACCGGCTCGTCAGCGGGATGGCGCAGCAGCTTCCCGCCGGCACCGTCCGCCAGGGGTACGAACTCATCGCCCTGCGCCGCAACACCGATGCCACGTACACCTGCACCTTCGACCACGGCGGCAGTACGGTCTGCGTCGCCGCCGACCACGTGGTGCTGGCCCTGCCGTTCAGCACCCTGCGCAACGTCGACCTCTCGGGCGCCGGCCTCTCCGCCCGCAAGCTGACCGCCATCCGGCAGCAGGGCATGGGCCAGAACGCGAAGCTCGTCACCCAGCTCTCGGCCAAGACCTGGCCCGCGCTCGGCTACAACGGGATCAGCAACACCGGCCCCCTCGGCTACCAGACGGCGTGGGACGGCTCGGTGGCGCAGGGACCCGCGGGCTCACCGGCGCTGCTGGTCAACTTCCCGGGCGGCGACACCGCCCGGGACGTGCTGACCGGAGCCGCGCACGGCCGGGCGCCCGCGGCGGACGTGAACTGGTTCCTCTCCCAGCTGGATCACCTCTACCCGGGCACCACGGCCGCGTACACCGGCAAGGCGTACGAGGACCACTGGTCGCGCGCACCCTGGCAGTTGGGCTCCTACCATTACTACAAGGTCGGCCAGTACACCTCGTTCGCCGGCTACGAAGGGGTCCAGGAGGGGCGGATCCACTTCGCCGGGGAGCACACCGACGTGGAGAACGCCACGCTGAACGCGGCGGTTTCCTCCGGCGAGCGCGTCGCGGCCGAGATCACCTGCCAGATCTGAGCCGCTCCGGCGCGGACCCGTCCCTCACTTCCGCGGGGTCAGCCGCTCCCACAGGAAGCTGTGGACCAGCGCCTCGTTGAAGGCGGTCTGCCCGTGGTCGGTGGCACCCGCGTGGCCGCCGCCCAGGTGCTCGTGGAAGAGCACCGGGTGCCCGAACTCGCGCAGCCGGGCGGCCATCTTGCGGGCGTGGCCGGGGTGGACGCGGTCGTCGCGGGTCGAGGTGAGCAGCAGCAGGGGAGGGTACGCGGGCCCGTCCGCCCGGACCTGGTGGTACGGGGAGATCCCCTCCAGGTGGGGCCGGTCGGCCGGGCTGTCGGGGTCCCCGTACTCGGCGATCCAGCTGGCGCCGGCCAGCAGCTTGTGGAAGCGGAGCATGTCCAGCAGCGGCACGTGGGCGACGACCGCGCCGAACAGTTCCGGGTCGCGGGTGAGCATCGCGCCCATCAGGAGGCCGCCGTTGCTGCCGCCCTCGATGCCCAGCTGGGCGGGGGTGGTGATGTCCCGGGCCACGAGGTCCCGGGCGACGGCGGCGAAGTCCTCGTACGCGCGGACCCGGTTCGCGCCGAGGGCCGCCTTGTGCCAGCCCGGCCCGTACTCGTGCCCGCCCCGGATGCCCGCGACGATGTAGGTGCCGCCGCGCGCGAGCCAGGCGCGGCCGGTGACCGCGCTGTAGTGCGGGACCATGGAGATCTCGAAGCCGCCGTACCCGTACAGGAGGGTGGGTCCGGGGCCGGGGCGGTCCTCGGGCCCGACGACGAAGTACGGGACCTTCGTGCCGTCCGCGGAGGTCGCGAAGTGCTGGCGCACGGCGAGACCGGCGGTGTCGAAGAGCGCCGGGCTCTGCTTGACGCTCTCGCTGTCCCCGCCGGCCGCGCCCCGGTAGAGGGTGGACGGCTGGAGGAAGCCGGAGACGTGGTGGAAGTATTCGTCGCTCACGTCCGGGTCGGTGCCGGTGACCGAGGCGGTGGACAGCGGCGGCACCCCCGGCAGCGGTGCGCGGCGCCAGCCGTCCGGGCCCGGGGTCAGGAGCTCCATCCGGGAGGAGACGTCGGCGTTGGTGCTGAGGATGAGGTGGTTGCGGGTCCAGCTGTAGCCGGCGAGCGCGGTGCGCTCGTCCGGGGCGAACAGCACCTCGGCCGTCCGCTCCCCCGCCAGGAAGGCGTCGAAGTCGAAGGCGAGGAGGGTGCCCGAGGGGTGGCCCAGCCACGGCGACTTGGGGGTGACGGTCAGCCAGTTCCGGAAGACGTTGGCGCTCGCGTCGTCCGGCACGTCGATCTTCAGCGGCTGGGCGGCTTCGCCGGCTCCGTCCTCCTGGAGGAGGAAGACCTCCTGGTTCCAGAAGTCGATCTGCCGGTGGACGAAGTCGCGCTCGAAGCCGGGGGTGTCGTCGTGCCATCCGGAGGCGGACATGTCCGACGGCCGGCCCTCGTAGACCAGCTCCGCGTCCTCGATCGGCGTGCCGCGCCGCCAGCGGCGCACCTGGAGCGGGTAGCCCGACTCGGACATCGAGCCGGCGCCGAAGTCCGTACCGATCCAGACCCGGTCGTGGTCGATCCACCCGATCCGGGTCTTGGCCTCCGCGACCTCGAACCCGTCCTCGACGAACTCCAGGGTCTCGAGGTCGAACTCGCGCACCACGCAGGCGTCGGCGCCGTCCCGCGACAGCAGGACCAGGGCGCGGCGGTGCTCGGGGGCCAGGACGCGGCTGCCCGCCCAGGCCCACTTCTCCCCCTCGGCCCCGGCCAGCGCGTCGAGGTCCAGGAGCACCTCCCAGGCCGGCCGGTCCGTGCGGTACTCCTCGAGCGTGGTGCGCCGCCACACCCCGCGCACGCGGTCGGCGTCCTGCCAGAAGTTGTAGAGGTGGCGGCCGCGCCGGACGACGTACGGGATCCGGCCGTCGTCGTCCAGGACCTCGCGCACCTCCTGCTCGATGACCTTGAACCGGGGCGAGTCGGTCAGCGCGGCCACGGTCTCGGCATTGCGCTCCCGCACCCAGGTGAGGGCGGCATCGCCGGTTACGTCTTCCAGCCAGAGGTAGGGGTCTTCATCGCTCATCCGAAGATTGTGCAGGACGACGGGCCTCGCGCAGGGCCGTGTGCACCGACCAGGTCACCGAGACCAGCGGGACCGCGACCACCGCGCCGACCATTCCGGCGGCGATGGCGCCCGCGACCACCGAGATCGCCACCACCAGGGGGTGCAGGCGAACGGCCCGGCTCATCACCAGCGGATGCAGCAGATGGCCCTCGATCTGGCCGATGACCACGATCAGCGCGACCACCACGGCCGCGACGAGCGGCCCCTTCCCGGCGAGCGCGACCACGGCGGCGACCCCGAGCGCGACCGGTGATCCGATGAGGGGGACGAAGGACGCGAAGAACTCCAGCAGCGCCAGCGGCACGGCCAGCGGGACCCCCAGGAGGTACAGCGACACCCCCACGAGGACTGCGTTCGTCGCCGCGACCAGGACGATCCCGTGGGTGTAGCCCGTGAACGTACGCCAGACCGCGCGCCCGCCGATCGCCACCCGGACGCGTGCCGTTTCGGGCAGCTGCGCGCAGAACCACGACCACTGCCGGTCGCCGCCGTGCAGGAAGAAGACCGAGCAGAAGAGCGCGAGGGCGAGGACGGTGAGGACGTGCACCAGGCGCCCGGCTCCGCTGACCGCCTCGCTGAGCAGGGTGGAGCGGTGGCTGGACAGGTACTCGCCGACCCGGGACTGGACGTCGGAGAGCGCCTGCGGGTTCAGCCGGAAGGGCGGCCGTTCCAGCCACTCCTCGATGCTGTCCAGCCCCCGGCGGAACTCCCGCATCAGGGTGGTGCTCTCGCCGGCCACCGCCTCGCCGACCAGCGTCAGCACACCCAGCAGCAGCGCCACGCTGCCGATGAGGCAGACGGCGACCGCGAGCGTCCGGGGCAGTACGCGCGCCAGCCGCCGGGTGGGCGGGCCCAGCAGCGCCGCTACGACGAGGCCGAGGAAGACCGCCACGGCGATCTCGTGGAAGCGGCCGAGCAGGGCGAAGACCGCGTAGACGGCGGCGGCGACGACCAGCAGGCGCCAGGCGTACGACGCGGCCGTACGCAGGAACGGCGACACCGGCGGCATGACCCATGACTGCCACTCCGGGGCCGCGATGCCACGCGCGGGACTGCGGATTCGCCCGTCCGGGGAGGTTGCGGACGCGCTGCGGCGGGCGCGAACGGGCGGACGCGGTCCGGGCCTGGTGGCAGGGAAAATCCGTTGCCGAGGCGGGGGTGAACACCGAGGATGGCCCCTCGTGAGTACCTCCCGATGGGCCGCCGTACTGCCCGATCTCGCCCCCTGGCGGTCCAGCCGCGACTTCCGGCTGCTGTTCTACCAGGGGACGGTGACGTACTTCGGCTCGTTCATGGCGATGATCGCGCTGCCGCTGCAGATCAAGCACCTGACGGACTCGCCGCTCGCCGTCGGCGCGATGGGCGCCGTGGAGCTGCTTCCGCTGGTGGTCTTCGGGCTGTACGGAGGCGCCCTCGCCGACGCGGTCGACCGGCGGCGGATGATCCTGCTGACCGAGGCCGGGCTCGGGGTGCTCGCTCTCGTCCTCCTGGTGAACGCCCTGCTGCCGAGCCCGCTGCTGTGGCCGCTGTACGTGGTCGCGGCCGGGGTGTCCGCGCTGGCCGGGCTCCAGAGGCCGGCGCTGGACTCGCTGATGGCGCGGATCGTGCCGCACGACCAGCTGACCGCGGCCGCCGCTCTGAACGGGCTGCGCTACCAGTTCGGCGCGATCATGGGTCCCGCGCTGGCCGGTCTGGTCGTGGCGTACGCCGGTCACGCCTCGGCCTACTCCGTCACGGTCGTCGGCTTCCTCGTCTCCGTGCTGCTGTGCCTGCGGCTCAGTCCGGCGCCGCCCGTGAAGGGCGCCGAGCGCCCGTCGCTGCGCGGGATCGCCGAGGGCGCGCGCTACGCGTGGAGCCGGCCGGTGCTGCTCGGTACGTACGCCATCGACCTGGCGGCGATGCTCTTCGCCTTCCCGAACGCGATCTTCCCCTTCCTCGCGGACGAGCTGGACGCGGTGTGGGCCCTGGGTCTGATGTACGGGGCGGGCGCGGTGGGCTCACTGGTGCTGGGGCTGACCAGCGGCTGGGTGTCCCGGGTACGGCGGCACGGGCTGCTGGTGGTCTCCGGCGCCGCGGTGTGGGGCCTGGCGATCGCGGGCGCCGGCGCCGCCACCGGCATCTGGCTCGTGCTGCTGTGCCTCGCGGTGGCGGGAGCGGGCGACATGCTGAGCGGGCTGGGCCGCGCCACGATCTGGAACCAGACGATCCCCGAGGAGCTGCGGGGCCGGCTCGCGGGGATCGAGGTGCTCTCGTACAGCGTCGGCCCGCAGCTCGGCCAGGTCCGGGCGGGGACCATGGCCGGCTGGACGGGTACCCGGTCGGCGTTCTGGAGCGGCGGTCTGGCCTGTGTGGCGTCGGTGGCGGTGCTGGCGGCGCTGCTGCCGAAGCTGATCTCCTACGATGCGGACACCGACGAGGACGCGCTGCGCCGCCGGGCCGCCCGGGAGGCGGAGCCGAGCCCGGCGGCGGCCTGACGACGGTCCCGGCAGGCTCCCCGGCTCTCCCCGTCTCTCGCTGGGATCGCCGGGTCTCGTTACGTCTCGTTCTCGGCGAGGATGCGGTCGGCGGCGTAGTGCGGGCAGTTGGGGATGTGCCAGGTCACCGACAGGGAGCGCGTTCCGGTCCGCAGGGTCCGCACCGTGCCGTCGGCGGCGCTGGCTTTACAGAAGGGGCACACGACGGTCTCCGGGCGCAGTAGATCGAACATGCCGTGTCCTTCCCGCAGCATTCTCACACCGGACCAGTCCAGAACTATCAAATCCGGCGCCATTCGGCCGCAGTACCCACAAGTACGGATGGGTACTCACGGCCTTGGCCGAGCGGGAAGGGCGGCGGGACGGGGACGGGGAGGCGCCCTCGGGCGGCGGCCGCGCCGCCCAGGACCCGGGCGGCGGCCCGGAGTTCGGCGTCGGTCGAGGCGGAGGCGCCCGGGCGCGTCGTCACTCCGGGAGGGTGGCTACGTCGTACGGGTTGCGCGGGGCCACCGCGATGACGGGGACGCGCCGGGCCGGGCGGTGGTCGGCCCGCCAGGTCCGGTCCAGGGTTACTCGCGAGGAAACACGGCCTTTGGCTATGGTGAGCGCCCTCGGTCGAGTCCCCCTTCGGATCCCATGATCAAATACGGATCCGTTGCGTCGATCGAAGGACGTCCCGCCAATCCGGGACATGAATATGTAGTGCGGGGCGACGTGGTGTCGGCAACACCGCCCGACGTCGGCTCGGCATGAGCCGGCCTGCCCTCGTCCTGTCACCCAGGACTGGAGGGCGGCGGCCCTCTCATTCACCTACCTCGCGAAGGCAAGGCAGAGATGGCAAGAAATCCCCGTCAGTCCTCCCGGCAGTCCTCCCGTCAGCAGACGCACACGCATCCCGTCGACGAACTGCTTCCGCTCCCCAGGCTGGCCCTGTACGGCTTCCAGCACGTCCTCGCGTTCTACGCGGCGGCGGTCATCGTGCCGGTCCTGCTCGGGAACGCACTGGGCCTCTCCCGCCAGGAGCTCGTCCACCTCATCAACGCGGACCTGCTGACCTGCGGCGTCGCCTCGATCATCCAGGCCCTCGGCGTCTGGAAGGTCGGCGCCCGGCTGCCCCTGGTCCAGGGCGTCACCTTCACCGCGGTCTCACCCATGATCGCCATAGGCACGGGGGCGGGCGGCGGTACCGCCGGCCTCCTCGTGGTCTACGGGGCGGTGATCACCGCGGGCATGGCCACGTTCCTGTTCGCCCCGCTCTTCAGCAAGCTGGTGAAGTACTTCCCGCCGGTGGTCATCGGCACGATCCTCACCATCATCGGCATCACGCTGATCCCGGTGGCCCTGCAGGACGCCGCGGGCGGTGCGCACCTGATCGGCACCCCCGCGTACGGGGACCCGAAGAACCTCGCCTACGCGCTGGGCACCCTGCTCTTCATCCTGACCATGGTGCGGATCGGCAAGCCGTTCCTCAGCAGCCTCGCCGTCCTGCTCGGGCTCGTCGTCGGCACGGCGGTCGCCTGGCTCTTCGGCGACGCCGATTTCACCCCCGTGCGGGAGACCGACTGGTTCGGGATCACCACGCCGTTCCACTACGGCATGCCGCGCTTCGAACTGCTGCCGATCGTCGCCATGCTCGTCGTCATCCTGATCACCATGGTGGAGACCACCGGGGACGTCTACGCGATCGGCGAGATCACCCGCAAGAAGGTCGACGCCGACACGGTCGCCAGGGCCCTGCGCGCCGACGGCGCGGCGACGGTACTCGGCGGCGTGCTCAACTCCTTCCCGTACGTGGCCTTCGCCGAGAACATCGGGCTCGTGCGCATGTCCAAGGTGATGAGCCGGTACGTGGTCGTCGCGGCGGGCGTGTTCATGGTCGTCCTGGGCCTGCTGCCGAAGGCGGGCAGCCTCGTCGCCTCGGTCCCGCACCCGGTGCTGGGCGGGGCGGCGATCGCCATGTTCGGCATCGTCGCCGCGGTCGGCATCCAGATCCTGGGGAAGGCCGATCTGCGCGAGGAGCGCAACACCCTGATCCTGGCGGTCAGTCTGGGCGCCGCACTGCTGCCGACCACCGTCGCTCCGTTCTTCGACCGGATGCCGGACGACCTCCGGGCGGTGCTCGACAGCGGGATCACGCTGGGCGCCGTCACGGCGATCGCGCTGAACCTGCTCTTCAACGTCTTCACCAGCCGCACCACAATGGAGATCGACTGGGACGACATCGGGGAAGCCGGCCCGGGCGAACCGCAGTTCGGAGCGGTCGCCCGCTGAGGCGGGCGACGGCGGGGAGGGGCGTCGGCGGCGGCCGCCCCTCCCCACCCCCATCCCCACCCCCACCCCCGCCCCCGCCCGTGCCCGTGCCCGTGCCGCCGGGTCAGCGTCCGCCCACGGGGAACGGCGACGCCTCCCCCTCCTCGCCGATCAACTCCCAGAAGTGGTCGACGAGTCGGCGCAGATATGCGGCGCGCTCCGCCGCGACCTCCTTGAGCCGGGCGTCGTCGTTGCGAGCGACGAGGTGTCCCATGTACCGCTCCGAGAACTGCGAGAACTCCGCGTGCATCGTGCGCAGTGCGTCCCCCACGCTGGTCGCGTCCACCACGGCGATCTCCGCCACCGGGTCCACGGACGCCTTCCACCGCCCGTCGACGGCCGATCGCAGGTGCTGTGTCAACTCCTCGACCCGGCCCATGATCCCGATGAGCTTCCGCAGGGACAGTCCCAGCGCCTCCACCAGCGCCCTGGTCTGCCAGGCGTCCCCGTGCCAGTGCTGCGCCGATTCGGCCTCGCGGTACTCGGTCGGGCCCATGCCTATGCGGTACGACAGCCGCTCCACGGTGAGCTTGCGGGCCAGCCGGTGCTCGGCGAGCGTCCGCGGTTCGACGCCCATCAGGGCCGTCGCCTCGCACCACAGGACGTCGGCGAGGGAGAAGAGCTCCCGGTCGGAGGGCACCTGCGCGCCCTCCTCCCAGGCCAGGACCAGTTGGGGATGGACGGGGGTGCCGCAGGCTGCCATGGAGTGGGCCACCTGGGCCGCGCTCAAGCCCATGCGGGCTCGCGCGGACCTGGCCTCGGCGGGGGAGAACGGAGTGCTGTGCACGTACGAGACACCTCGCAGCCCCCTCGGGCGCATGGCGTTCCGAGGGGAGGACGGATTGATGGATGAACACCAAGCGCGGGCACAGTAACAGATGTTCAGTGGGGTGCAACCGCCCTTACCCCTACGATTCAAAGGTTAGACAGGACCTCCAGGTTCGAAGCCCGCAAGCATCTGTACGAGCGCGGCCTGGTCCGGCCCCACGAACGGGTCGAGGCCCGGCACCGCGGCGATGGTGTCGATGAACTGCGAGGTCAGACCCACCGCGGGCGGCAGGTGCGTGCACAGGATGGTCTCCGGGTCCATCGAGCGCAGCGGATCCACCGTGGCGAGGAACCTGTCCGGATCCACCAGTTGCACCCAGGGGCTGTCCACGCTCGCCCAGAGCCGCTGGGCCACTCTCAGCTCCTCGGCCGGCAGCGCCGCGACGTCCGTACCCATGGCGATGTCGGCGGTGGGCATCGGCCCGCCGAAGCAGTCGGAGCTGAAGCACGTCCGCGACCGGTCGTCGTAGAAGCCGACGGTGGCCGGGTTGTCGAACAGCGGTGGGCGGAAGCCGTGCAGCGTACGGTCGCCCACGTCCAGGGACTGGCCCGGATTGAGGAAGTACACCCGGTCCATGGGCAGCGGCCGCTCGGTGGACATGATCCCGGCGCCGAGGAACGTGGTGACCACACGCGCCCCGGGCGCGGCTTCGAGGAGGTCGAAGAGGCCGCCCGTGTGGTCACGGTCGGGGTGGGTCAGCCAGATCCACCGCACGTCGGCGGGGTCCACCACCGATCCGAGCGTCTCGAGGAAGTGCCGGTCGGGCAGTCCGAGGCCGGTGTCGACGACCACCGGCTGCTCGGCGTGCAGGACGAAGGCGTTGACCGGGATGAACCCGATCCCCGGTACTTCCAGGCAGTCCGCGAGGACGGTGGTGTCGGGGCCCACTTTGTGCGTGCTCATGGCGATCTCCACGGTCCGGGGAGGGACAGGGGTCCTCACTCCATCGTGGCGCCGTCGACGTGCGCACGCGCGCGGGAGGCGGTATGCGCGGGACACGGTACGCGTGCGTGACCGGGCAGGGCCTAGTTCGGGCAGTCCGAGTCCTGGGCGGGACGCCTGCCGGTGGTGAGGAACTCGGTGACGGCGCGGTTGCCGCACGCGTTGCCGTTGCCGACGTAGAGCCCGTGGCCGCCCTGCTCGACGGTGACCAGGCGGGCGCGGTCCCCCAGGGCCTCGCGCATCTTCAGGCCCCCGAACAGCGGGGTCGCCGGATCCCGGCGGCTCTGGATCATGAGGATGTTGGACGGCCCGTCGTCGGTGATCCGGGTCGGCTCCTGCGTGGGGGCGCCCTTCCAGAAGGAGCAGGGCATCACGTTCACGGGCATGCCGGCCGTGAGGGGGTGCCGGGCCCGGTCCTCGTCGACGGCGCGCTGGTACGAGGCCGTGGGCGTACGGGGCCACGCCACGTCGTTGCAGATGACCGCGACCATGAGCGCGGCGTCCTCGTCCCGGATGGGCTGCGCGAGCTCCGGCGGGAGTGCGGGGGTCCCCGCCGGGTCCTGGACGGCCCGGACGAGCCGGGCGAAGGAGGCGAAGGCGGAGTCGCTGGTAAGGGTGTTCTGGAGGGCCTGGCGCAGACCGTTGCCGGTCAGGGGCACCCCCGGGGTCGTCGACTTCCGCGGCGCGCGGTCCAGCTCCGCGGCGAGGGAGACGACGAGCGGCCGCACCTCCTCCGCCCGCCCGGCCAGTCGCAGGCCGTCTCCGTCCCGGTCGGGATGGGCCGCCCACGCCGCGAAGTCGGGGAAGCGTTCCTCCACACCCGGCGCCATGTTCGCCAGCCAGCCGCGGGCCACCCGCTTCGGGTCGGGGTCGCCGCTGCTGTCCAGCACCCAGCGGTCCGTGTGCTGGGGGTACTTCTGCGCGTACACGGCTCCCACGTACGTCCCGTAGGAGATGCCCCACGCGGAGATCTTCCGCTCGCCGAGCGCCTCGCGGAAGCGGTCCATGTCGCGGACCTGGTTGGCGGTGGTGAAGCTGCGCAGCTCGGGTCCGCCGTTGCGGGCGCACGCCTCGGCGATGCGCCGGGAGCGGGCCACGTTCTCGGCGATCTCGCCGTTCGGGCCCGGCCAGGACCGCAGGCTGGTCAAGTAACGGTCTTCCGGGGCGAGTTCGCAGCTGGCCGTGGTGCTGGCGCCCACGCCGCGCGGATCGAGGGCGACGAGATCGTACGCGCCGGCCAGCTCCCGCTGGAGCGCGGCGCCCTTCTGGGTCAGGCGCTGCACGCCGGATCCGCCCGGGCCGCCGGGGATCACGACGAGCGTGCCGCGCCGGGCCTCGGGACGGTCGCTGCGGATACGGGAGACGGCCACGGTGATCTGTCGGCCGCCGGGGCGGTCGTAGTCGAGCGGCACGGGCAGCTCCGCGCACTCCTGGGCAGCGGGCCCATCCGGCTTGGCGCAGGGGCGCCACGTGAGCTGCGGGACGGCCGTCGCGGGCCGGGCGAGCGCCGGTGCGGCGGTCGCGGTCAGGCCGGCGGCCACGGTGGCCGTGGCGAGGGCGAGGAGGAGGGCCTTCTCCGGGTAAGTCGTCATGGCGCAAGCCTTGTTGACCGCGCCGCAGGCTCCCATCCGGCGGGCCGGTCAGCGCGCGGTGGGGAAAACCCCCGACCGGTTCAGGGCAGCGGGATTCCTCGGGCCGTGATCCAGAGCCTGTACCACTCCTCGTGCGTGAGGTCGGGCTCGCGCAGGACGGCGTCGCGGCAGGCGCGGATCCGGTCGGGGCGGGCGGTGCCGATGACCGGTGCGATGGCGGCGGGGTGCCGCATCAGCCACCACAGCAGGACCGACTCGGGGGTCGTGCCCTTGCGCCGGGCGAGCTGCGCCAGGAGCTCCGCGGTGGCCTGTTCGGCCGGCGTCTGCTGGCGTCCGGTGAACCGGCCCTGCGCCAGCGCGCCCCAGGCCTGGAGCCGTATCCCCTGGTCGCGGCAGTGCTCCAGCGTGCCGAACGGGAAGCCGTTGCGCGCGAATTCGGGCGTGTTGACGAGCACTCCGGCCTCGACCCAGTCGCGGCTGTGCAGGCTCATCTCCAGCTGGTTCGCCACCAGCGGTACGTCGAGACGCGCCTGGAGGTGGGCGATCTGCGCGGCGCCCATGTTGGACACGCCGAAGCTGCGCACCAGGCCGTCCCGGTGCAGGGACGTCAGCGCCGACGCGATCGAGTCCACGTCGGCGAGGGGATCGGGACGGTGCAGCAGGAGCACGTCGATCACGTCGGTCCGCAGCCGGGTCAGGCTCTCCTCCACCCGCCACCTGATGCTCTGCCCGCGCAGGTCGTACATCCCCGGGCGGGTCCCTTCGCCGAGCCGGATCCCGCACTTGGTCTGGAGCGTGATGCGCGCCCGCAGTCCCGGAGTCCGCGCGAGCACCTCGCCGAACACCGCCTCGGCCTTGCCGTGCCGGTAGATGTCGGCGTGGTCGAAGGCGGTGATCCCGCTGTCGAGGGCGGCGCTGATGGCCGCCTCGGCGGCGTCGATGTCGGCGGGCCCGTACGGCTCGGGCCCCCAGCTCCCGCCCAGCCCCATGCACCCGTACAGCACCCGCTCGCCCGCACTCACGTTCGTCGTCACCGCCCCACCCTAGTGCTGTGACCGGAAAGGTTTGCCGGGTCGCGGCCCCCGGCACGGCACCTCGCCGCGTTGTCGGACCGCGCCGGTACGTCCAGTACGAGCCGCAGCCCTCCGCCTTGCGATGCACCGCACCGGACGCCGCGACCCGGCAAACCTTTCCGGCCACAGCACTAGGCCTCGTCGTCGAGGTCCCGTCTCGCCGGGTCCTGCGCGCCCGCCCCTCCCGAAGAACCCGCTCCGGGGCGGCCCGGACCGGCCCCGTGACGGCCCTCGGGGCGCGCGTGGGCGGCCGCGCGCCGCACGGGAGGGGGGTGGCTCGTCCGCCCGGCCCACGGGCCCGCAGGGGTCCGTGCAAGCCCTCCGGGCACTGCCCCTGACCTGGGCTTTTACGCTTCCCGGACATAGAATCAGGGCCTCGGGAAAGGGGACTTGATGGACCAGAACGTGGACCGGAGCATACGCACGATGGAGGACGTACTGAGCCTTCTGGACGGCCTGTTCGCGCCGGAGGCCGACCGCTGGACCGCCGGCGGGGCCGGCTGGTGGGACGGCTTCTACGCCGACCGCTCGAAGCCGGTGCCGTTCTTCGTGGCGAAGCCGGACGAGAACCTGGAGTCGTACCTCGACCGGGGCCTGATCTCCCCGGGCCGCGCCCTCGACCTCGGTTGCGGCCCGGGCCGCAACGCGCTGCGCCTCGCCTCCCTGGGCTTCGAGGTGGACGCCGTGGACCTGTCACCGGCGGCGATCTCGTGGGCCGAGGAGCGTGCGCGGGAGGCGGGGGCCGACGTCCGCTTCCACTGCGGGGACGCCTTCGCCCTGACCGCGGCCGAGCTGAGCGGTCCGTACGACCTGGTCTACGACTCCGGCTGCTTCCACCATCTGCCGCCGCACCGCCGCGTCAGCTACCTCGCGCTCCTCGACCGGGTCCTCGCGCCGGGCGGTCATCTCGCCCTCACGTGTTTCGCAGCCGGCGCGATGGGCTCCGAGCTGCCCGACGCGGACTTCTACCGCCACTCCGGGCTCCAGGGCGGCCTGGCCTATACGCCGGAGTCACTGCGCCGGATCTTCTCCGACCTGGCGGAGGTCGAGCTGCGCCGGATGCGCGACGAGCCGTCCGAGTCCCCGCTGTTCGGCGAGGCCTTCCTCTGGACGGCCCTGTTCCGCCGGCCACAGCACTAGGGGGCGATCGGCAGCTGCCGCTTGTGCTCCGTGAGCCGGTAGCGGCGGACGATGATCTCGAAGGCGCGCTCGTCCACCGGCTTGCCCTCCAGGAAGTCGTCGATGTCGTCGTACGTGACGCCGAGCGCGTCCTCGTCGGCCTTGCCCGGGTCGAGGGTCTCCAGGTCGGCGGTCGGGGTCTTCCACACCAGCTCGGCGGGGGCGCCCAGGGCGTCCGCGACGGCCCGTACCCGGCGCTTGGTCAGGCCGGTCAGCGGGACGAGGTCGGCGGCGCCGTCGCCGAACTTGGTGAAGAAGCCGGACACCGCCTCGGCGGCGTGGTCGGTGCCGACGACCAGGCCGTCGTGCGCGCCGGCGACCGCGTACTGCGCGATCATGCGCTGGCGGGCCTTGATGTTGCCCTGGACGAAGTCCTGGTGGTGCGCGTCGCGGAAGGCCACTCCGGCGGCGAGCGAGGCCGCGAGGGCGGCGTCGCTCGCCGGCTTCACGTCGACGGTCAGCACCTGGTCGGCGCGGATGAAGGAGAGGGCGAGCTGGGCGTCGCGCTCGTCGGCCTGGACGCCGTAGGGCAGGCGCATCGCGTAGAAGGTGGCCTCGTGCCCGGCCGCGCGGGCCCGTTCCACGGCGAGCTGGCACAGCCGACCGGCCGTGGTGGAGTCGACGCCGCCGCTGATGCCGAGGACCAGGGAGCGCAGGCCGGTCGAGGTGAGCCGCTCGGTGAGGAAGGCCACCCGGCGCTCGATCTCGCGCTCCGCGTCGAAGGACTCGCTCACCAGGAGTTCCCGGGCGATCTCCTGCTGAAGTGCGGTGGACGCCGGCTCGGTCACGGCTTCTCCTCGGGGTCGCGCGTACGGTACGCGGTGTCGCTGTCACGAAGACCCTAGTCGACCCTCCCGGGGACCCCACCGGCGGACCCTGGGGGTCCGGCCGGATGGGGTGGCGAAGACCTTCTCGGCGTTGTCAGCGGTGGTGCGTGCCGAGGCGGGCGATCAGGAGGTTCGGGTCCCGCATCGTCGTGAAGGCCGCGCTGGGCACGTACACCTTGTTGTGGCGCAGGGCCACGGAGGTGGGGTTGGACAGCCCGTCCTGCGGCTTCAGCACGATGGAGTGGGTGCCGTCGGGGCGTACGAGGGCGACCTCACTGCTCGCGTTCAGCGCGGCGAGGACGGTCTCGCCGGGGCCGGTGAATTCGAAGTCGTCGATCCCGGCCAGCCCGGTGGCCTGTGTCTTGATCGTCCCGGCGGAGCCGTCCTCGTTGACGGGGATGCGCAGCAGGGTGCCCCGGTCGAGGTTGGACACCCACACGGCGTCGTGGTGGACCTTGATGCCGTTGGCGCCGGCGAAGCCGACCGGCTGGAGTGCGGTGCCGGTGGCCCAGGTCGTCACCGAGCCGTCGTCGAGCGAGACGCGCCACACCTGGCCCAGGGCGGAGTCGGCGGCGTAGAGCACGCCGTGTTCCTCGTCGAGGGCGAGGCCGTTGGCGAAGCTGGTGGTGGGCAGTTCGGCGAAGCGCTCGACGGAGCCGTCGGGGGTGATCCGCCAGATGCCGGTCAGATCGCTGGTGCCGGTGAGGTAGTTGAAGTAGAGCGATCCGTCGTCGGTGCGGACGATCCCTGTCGTGACCTCGACGCCGATGAGCGGCGTGGCCGGGTTCGCGGCGGCCGGCAGGGTCGCGAGGATCCGGGTGTGTCCGTGTTTGCCGACCCGGGCGACCTGCCGGGCGAGGGCGAAGGTCAGGTTGGCCGACCCGTCCGGCTCCAGGGCGATGTTCTCCGGTGTCTGGCCCTTGGCGAAGTCGAAGTGGGCGACGATGCGCGGGTCCGACAGCGAGAGCGACGGGGGCGGCTCGACGGGGGCGGCTCGACGGTGGCAGCGGTGGCGGTGGCCGCGGACGCCAGCAGGGCGAGGGCGACGGCCGCCGCACCGGTACCGGCGAGGCGCGGCAAGCGGGCCAGACGGGGCACGGAATTCTCCTTCTCGACCGGGCAGGGGGGTTACCGGGCGGGACGAGAATCCAGAAGAACTTGACGGAAGGTCATTATCGGGTTGTCGCACGGCGAATGGGCCGGAGATCGCCCGCCTGGCCGAAGACCCTGGTCGTCGGTGCGACCCGCGGCCCGGCGGCTGCCGGGGAAGGTCCCCTCAGGCCGAGTCAGGCCCCCGCCAGGCCCCCTCAGGCGGCGCCGCGGCCGCACTCGGCCGCCAGGCGGGCGAGGGTGGTGCGCATGCCGGCGCGGTTGACCTCGACGCGGCGTTCCGGGTTGGTGCCGGTGAACACCGAGCCGAGGAGAACCGCCAGGCGGGCGCTGCGACCGCTGCGCAGGTCCCGCCAGGTCTCCGTGACGCGGGTGCCCTCGCCGTCCGGCTCGAAGCGGTATCCCCAACGGGCGATCGGGAGCCCGAAGACGGCGACGTCGAAGGTGAACTCACCGGTCCCGTCGGGCGAAGCCGCGGGGTCCCGCAGGGCCGTGACCCGGCCCATCGTGAACCAGAGGAACAGTCCGCTCCGGTTGAACCCGACGAACCGGCCTCCGACGCGGAGCGGCGGCCGGGGCACCCAGACCCGCCGGCACTCCGGGCTCCAACGGCCCATGTTCCGCAGGTCGGACACCACCCGGTGGACGTCCACCGGGGCGGCGTCCACCACTATGTGCTCTTCCAGGCTCCACTGCGACTCGCTCACTTCGCTCCCCCTCCAGGCGACGGTCTGCACTGCGGGAGTCTAGTGCGGTGACCGGGCCGGGCCGTCTGCGGGAGCCTCAGGGGAGGTCGTCGGTCGGCGGGTCCGCCTCGTACACGTGCGAGGGGTCCGAATCCCACTCCACCAGCTCGGTGCCGCCGAGGACCACGTCGTCGGGGTCCGGCATGCCGGCGCGCCGCAGGAACTCGATCACGTCGTCGTCCGAGCGGGCCAGACCGAGGGACTCCTCCGCGCTCGCGGTCCGCAGGGTGACCTGGCGGCCTCCCGACGGGAGGATCCGATGCACGACAACCGGGGCATGATGCATACCCCCAGCCTCGCCCGGTCGGCCCGACCCGGCACCCCGGGGGGTCAAGGCGTACGGCCGACGGTGGCGGCGCCCTCCGCCGTCGCCGGGATGCGGAACATCGAGGGGTCGGGGTACGTCGCCCGCTCGGCCCGTACGACCTCCTCGATCTCGGCCCTGAAGCCGGGCTCGAAGAGCTCGACGGACAGCAGCAGCCGCAGCCCCAGCAGGGTCGGGTCGAGCAGCGGGCGGCCCATCCGGGCCCCGCCGCCGGAGATGCCGGTGAAACCGGCCCGGGCCGCGGCCAGCCGCCCGCCCACGCGCTCCTCGAAACCGGCGCTCGCGTAGCCGACGATCAGCGCGAGTTCGGTGAGGAACTTGCGGGTCCCGAGGGCCATCTCCTCCGCGCCCTGCAAGGTCTGGACCGAGCCGCCCGCCACCTTGAAGTCGTCGCTGTTCCGCTTGAGGCCGCGCGCCTCGTACACGGCGAGCGCCTCCTCGAAGAGCCGTCCCGCCTCCTCGACCGCGTGCATCGCCTTCACCAGTCGGTCGATGTCGATGTCGGTCTCGCGCTTCACTCTGCCTCCTGGTCCGGAACCGTGCTGCACAGACCGTAGGAGGCGAAGCCCTCGCTGCGGAACACCCGTGCGGTGGTCAGATCTCCGAACCTTCGGCGCCACCCAGAGGCGCTCCCCCGGCCGCGCCCCAACCTGGCACGCCCTCTTGTGACTTGGGGCCGGGGTCCCAACAATGCTCATGACAACCGAAGGATTCTTCGGTCGCACATGGCCATCAGAGGGGAACCCCCACATGAAAAAGCCTCTCGTCGGCGTCTTACTCTCCCTGCTCCTCACGGGAGCGGCCGTCACCCCGGCCGTCGCCGCACCCTCCGCCCCCACCGCACCCTCCGCCCCCACCTCCGTCACGGCTCCCACCGCATCCGACGCCACCGCCGTCGCGGTCAACTTCGCGGGCACCGTCGCACTCAGCAACTGTTCCGGTTCCGTCGTCCGCGCACCCGGCTCCCAGCCGGGCGACCTCGCCCTCGTCCTGTCCAACGGGCACTGCCTGGAGACGGGCTTCCCGGCGGCCGGCGAGGTCATCAAGGACCAGCGCTCCAGCCGCTCGTTCTCGCTGCTCAACTCGGCCGGCTCCAAGGTCGCGACGCTGCGGGCCAGCAAGATCTCGTACGCGACGATGACCGACACGGACATCTCGATCTACCAGCTGACCAAGACCTACGCCCAGATCCAGAGCCAGTACGGCATCAGCGCGCTGACCCTGAACGACGTGCGCCCGACGCAGGGTTCGGCGATCAGCGTGGTCTCCGGGTACTGGAAGCGGATCTACAACTGCAACATCGACGGGTTCGCCTACCTCCTCAAGGAGGGCGACTGGACCTGGAAGGATTCGGTCCGCTACACCTCGTCCTGCAACACCATCGGTGGCACCTCCGGCTCGCCGGTCGTCGACGCGGCCACCGGCAAGGTCGTCGCCGTCAACAACACGGGTAACGAGGACGGCGCGCGCTGCACTGTGAACAACCCGTGCGAGGTTGACCAGAGCGGCAACGTGACGGTCCGACAGGGCATCAACTACGCGCAGGAGACCTACACCATCGTCCCCTGCATAGGCCCCAAGAACGTGATCGACCTGAACCGGCCCGGCTGCACGCTGCCCAAGCCGTAGTCCCCTCGGTCCCCGCCCGAGCCGAAAAGCCACACGGCCGGGCCTCGGGCGGGGATACTCGGACGCGTGGAACTGCACATCGATCACCGCTGGCTGCTGGAGCGGCAGGAGGCGCTGTTCAAGGACGTGGGGGTGGCCGACCACTCCGCCCTGGTCGCCGCCGTCGCCCGGCACCGGGTGAACACGCCGAGCCTCGAAGTGGACACCCCCGACGCCTACTGGCGTGCGGCCGCGCTGCTCGACGCGATCGTCCTGCTCCGGCCGCTCCCCGACTCCAACGAATACTTCGCCTATGGGGTGGCCGTGGCCTACATCGAGGCCTCCGGCCAGGCGGTGGACGGCTCCTACGCACAGTGGCGCGACCTCATCACCGACATCCGCATGCTCCGCGTCACGGTCTACGAGGTGGCCGCCCGGCTCCGCTCCTGGCAGCCCGCCTGAGGGGCCTCGCGAGGGGGGTCAGCGCCTGCGCTGTGCGGGAGTGCCCACGAGGAGCGCGTCGGAGACGAGCCGCGCGCTGCGCGACAGGCGCCCCAGCTGCTCCAGCTCCACGGCGTACATCCGGATCGAGTTCTCGATGACCGACTCGGCTATGCCCATCATGGGCAGCTCGGCCCGGCTGGTCTGCAGGGCCGCCCGTACGGCGCGCATCTCGTGCTGGAGCTGGAGCTGTACGTGCCGGGCCAGGAGCGCGTGGTGGCGGGTCAGCGTCAGGTAGCCGCCGTAGCGGGCCGGGAGCAGGTCGCGCAGCCATCGCGTGGCCGTGCGTTCCCAGTCGTGGGTCCCGGGCGCCTTGACCTGCATGGGCCAGTCCGGGCTGCGCGTGATGGTGGCCGTCTGGGGCATTCTCGTCACTTCCGAGGGTGTCGAAGCTCTGATCGAGACGTTCTGGGGCGGCCTCGGCCCAGGGGTTGACCGAGGCCGCCATGGGCGCTCTGCGGGATCCGAGGGCCTGGACTCGACGCCCGGTCGCGGCGTGAGGAGGTTCGCCGTACCGGGCGTCCGTTCAGGAAGACGTGGGGTCGTCCTCCTTGGCATCTGGTGGATCCGGAGCGCCGTCGTCAGTAAACATATATACCGTCGAGTACGCAAGGGTATGAAAAATTTCATGCACCTCGATGGCTGAATATCCCCTGGTGGAAGCGGGCGCTACCCGAGCTACAAGAAGAAGCCGTGCTGGTCGGCCACGTGCTCGTAATCCTCCAGGCGCGCCTGCGTCCGCTCCGGGTCCGCATCGGCCATCGCCTGCAGCAGGGCCGCTGACAGCATCCCGGGCGCCGCGTACGAGTCGAACACCAGCCGGGACCCGGTCCCCGCCGTCAGTGCCACGTCCGCCTCGTCCACCAGCGGCCCCAGGGTGGGATCCGTGATCAGGACCACGCGCAGCCCCGTACTGCGGGCGGCACGAATGGCCGAAAGGGTCTCCTTGGCGTGCCGTGGCATGGCGAAGGCCAGCACCCAGGTCCCGCCGGCGGCCCTGGACTGGAGCAGCGCGTCGAAGGCCACGCTGCCGCCGCGGGTCACCAGGCGTACGTCGGGGTGGATGCGCCGGGCCGCGTACGCGAAGTACTCGGCCAGGGAGACCGAGATGCGCAGTCCGAGCACGGTCAGCGGCACCGAGGCGGCCAGCTCGCGGCCGATGTCCAGCACCTGGTTGGTGTCGGCGAGCAGCCGGCGTACGTTCTCCAGGTTCTCGATCTCCGCGTCGACGGCGGCCTGGAGCTCGTTGCGGCGGATCTGCTCGCGGGTGTCCGGGGAGCCGGCGACGGCGCTCAGCGCGATCGGCTGGAGCACGTCGCGCAGGGCGGGGTAGCCGCTGAATCCGAGGGAGGCGGCGAAGCGGGTCACGGAGGGCTGGCTCACGCCGACCCGTTCGGCCAGCTCGGTGATCGAGAGGAACGCGGCCTCGGTGAGATGGTCGATCAGGTACTGGGCGATCCGGCGCTGGCCCGGGGACAGGCGGCGGCCATCGAAGAGCGCGAGGAGCCGGTCGGCCGGAGGACGGACCTCTTGGGACGACTGGCCGCTCGGCTTGATCGCAGCCGCCTGTGCGCGTGCCTGCTGGCCCGATGACACCGGAGTGCCTCCTTACTCATGTCACTCGCGCTCAAACATAGCTCACGCCCTGTGCCCGAGGTGATCAGTCCTGTGCGCGTGCGGTCACCGGCGCATCGGTGCGGTCGCCCAGGAACTCGTACCAGCGGCGCTGCAGGCACAGGTAGCGGGTGTCCGCCTCGGCGAGGTCGAGGAAGGCGTCGATCGTCGAGACCAGTCGCTCGGACAGGCCCTGGTCGGAGAGGGCGCCGTCCTCGGCGAACGCGTGGTGGGCGCCCGCCAGGCTGAACATGTCGGGGTAGACGCGGGCGCCGAGGTGCTCCAGCGGTACGCGCAGGGCCCAGAGCCCGCGGTTGCCGCCCACCATCGAGGGCGAGGCCGAGAGGAGCAGGCTCTGCTTGTCCTTGAAGGGCTGCGGGCGGTAGCGGGAGACCCAGTCGATGGCGTTCTTCAGTACGCCCGGGACGGAGGCGTTGTACTCGGGGGACGCGATGACCAGCGCCTGTGCGGCCTCGATCCGCTCGCACAGGGCGAGCGCCCCCTTCGGCAGGCCCTCGTCGGCCTCCACGTCGCCGTCGTACGGGGGCATGGGGAAGTCGCCGAGCGTGGCGGCGTCCGGGACGGCGCCGGCCCTGGACACCAGGGCGGCGGCCAGGGACGCGAGCCGGGCGTTGACCGAGCCGGTGCGCGAGGACCCGGACAGGACGAGGACGCGCAGGGAGCTGCGGGCGTACACGCCATCGTGCGGGCGGGCCGGGTCCGCCGGGAAGTGGTCGGTGTCGGTCGGGTTCATGCGGTCTCCTGCTCTCTGCTCTCTCGGGCTCCTGACCGGTCACGCGCGGCGGGACCCGCACACGCCGGTGTGCGGGTCCCGTCCGGGCCGCCGGGTCACTTCGCGCCGGGGTTCTCCCAGCGGTAGAACTCGTGGGCCATCGCGTCCTTCGGGCTGCGCCAGGTCTCCGGGTTGTGCGGGCTGATGTAGGCGGTGAGCCGGTCGCTGAGGTCCCGGAACTCCGGGTGGTCGGTGACCTGCGCGATGGCGGGGCCGGGGGGCCGGTCCGACTCGATCAGGTGCATGTAGACGTCGCCGAACTGGAAGAGGCTGCGGCGCGTGACGCCTACCAGGTGCGGCAGTTCACCCGCGTCCGAGCTCGCGAAGAGCTCGGCGATGTCGGGGGCCGATCCGGGCGCCATGCGGGCGACGATGAGAGCGCGGTGCATCCGTTGCTGCCTTTCGTTTCAGAGACGGCTGACGGCGGGAGTGCGGCTCTCGCGCTCGCGCTGCTCGATCTTGTCGCGGATGAGCGCCATCTGGATCGGGGAGTTGCGGTTGATGTTGTCGGTCATCCACGCGTCGTCCACCGGCGCGTCCGGCTTCATCGCGAAGTCCTGGGTCCATTTCATCCGGGTGCCGCCGGGCACCTTGAAGTACTGCCAGTGGATGTCCATGTGCGCGAAGGGGCCCGTCTCCACCCGCCGGGCGCGGACGCTGAGGCCGGCGCGGTCGACGGTCCGCTCCGAGACCCAGCTCCACACCTTGCCGTTCTCGTCGGGGTGCATGGTCAGGCGGAACCGGGTGGTGTCGCCCTTCTGTTCGAGGATCTCCAGCGAGGCGTACTCGCTGAACAGGTTCGGCCAGCTCGGGAGGTCGTTGGTCATCTCCCACACGAGGTCCACGGGCGCGTTGACGGTGATCTCGTTCTCGGTGTGTCCTGGCATCTCAGGCTCCGGTCATCAGGCTGTTGTTGACGAGGTCGAGGAATTCCCCGGGGGTCTTGCAGCGTTCGGCGTCGGTGGGCAGGGCCCGTCCGCGCGCTCTCTCCAGCTCGCCGACGATGCCGAGCAGGCCCAGCGAATCCAGGCCGTACTCGTCGAAGGCGGAGTCCGGACGGCTCGCCAAGTCGGTGGGGTCGACGGTGATGCCGGCGGTCTTCATCAGTGCCGCCAGCTCCTCCAGGGTCAGTCGGTCGGACACGGTGGCTTCTCTCTTCCTGTTCTGTTCCTGCGAAAGGACCGCACGGGGCCCGCCGCACCACTCCAACTACGTGGCCGCCGGGGAGCCCTTGCGGACGACGAGCGCCGAGTTCGATCCCATCCGGCCCCGGCTCAGCACGAGCGCGGTGCGCAACTCCGCGGGGCGGGCGCCGCCGGTCACCACGTCGAGGTCGTGGCACACGTCGAAGACGTTCGGGGTCGGCGGGATGACGCCGTGCTCCAGGGCCAGCGCCGCGGCCGCGGTGTCGAGGGACGGCGCCGCGCAGTAGGCCCTGCCGGTACCGGTCTTGGGCGCGGTGACCGGCACCTTGCGGCCGTGGTCGCCGAGGGCGTCGGCGATGGCGGCCGCCTCCGCGGTGTCGGCCTGCACGGTCCCGAGGGCGTCGGCGAAGACCACGTCGATCTCCTCGGGGGCGCAGCCGGCTTCGCGGAGCGCGCCGCGGATGGCGTGGGCCAGGCCTTCGCCGCGCTCGTCCGGACGCTGGGTACCGGTGAAGGTCGCGGCGTGGCCGGCGAGTACGGCGCGTACGGTGGCGCCGCGGCGGCGGGCCACGGCCTCGTCCTCCACGACGAACATCGCGCCGCCCTCCGCGGGGACGTACCCGCAGGCCTTGTCGGTGAACGGCCGGTAGGCGCGCTCCGGGTCGTCACTGGTGCTCAGGCCCTCGTACTCCAGCTGGCAGACGATGGAGTACGGCGCGAGGGGTGCCTCCGTCGCCCCGACCAGCATCGCCCTGCTGCCCTGGCGGATCGCCCGGACGGCGTGCGCGAAGGCGTCCAGCCCGCCCGCCTCGTCGCTGGCCACCACCCCGCAGGGGCCCTTCAGGCCGCGCCGGATGGAGATCTGGCCGGTGCTCGCGGCGTAGAACCAGGCGATCGACTGGTAGGGGCCGACGAAGCGGGGGCCCTGCTCCCACAGGTGCTGGAGCTCGCGCTGCCCGAACTCGCCGCCGCCGGAGCCGGCCGCCGTGACGACTCCCACGGAGAAGGGGTCGCCCTCGTAGTCGGCGCGGCCGAGCCGGGCGTCCTCCAGGGCGAGGTCGGCCGCGGCGAGGGCGTGGTGGGTGAAGCGGTCGGTCTGGACGAGGAAGCGGTCCTCGACCATGGCGCCGGGGTCGAAGCCCCGGACCTCGCCCGCGACGCGCAGCGGGAGGTGCTCGCACCCCGCTCTGGTGACGCGGTCCAGCACGCTGAGGCCGGACTGGGTCGCCTTCCAGAAGGCGCTCGCGCCCACGCCGTTGGGCGCGACGACCCCGATGCCCGTGATGACCGTGCGGCTGGTCACGAGACCGCCTCCTTCGGCATGGTCATGACGACGGCGGACTGGAAGCCGCCGAAGCCGCTGCCCACGGAGAGCACGCTGCGCAGTTTGCGGCCGCGGGCGACGCGGGGCACGTAGTCCAGGTCGCACTCGGGGTCGGGCGTCTCGTAGTTCGCGGTCGGCGGTACCACCTGGTGGGTCATGGCGAGTACGCAGGCCGCCAGCTCGATCGCGCCGATGGCGCCGAGGGAGTGCCCCACCATGGATTTGATGGAGGTCATCGGCGTCTTGTAGGCGTGCTCGCCGAGCACCCGCTTGACCGCCGCGGTCTCGTGGCGGTCGTTCTGCTTGGTGCCGGAGCCGTGCGCGTTGACGTAGTCGATCTCGTGGGCGGCGACCCCGGCCTGGGCGAGGGCGGTTTCGATCGCCCGCGCCATCTCCAGGCCCTCGGCGGTCAGCCCGGTCATGTGGTGGGCGTTGCCGAAGGTGGCGTAGCCGCCGATCTCGCAGTAGACGGTCGCACCGCGGGCGCGGGCGTGTTCCAGCTCTTCGAGTACGAGGACGGCGCCGCCCTCGCCGAGGACGAAACCGTCCCGGTCGGCGTCGAACGGCCGGGAGGCGTGGGCCGGGTCGTCGTTGTTCGGCGAGGTCGCCTTGATGGCGTCGAAGCAGGCCACGGTGATCGGCGATATGGGTGAGTCGGAGGCGCCCGCGATGCACACGTCCATCCGGCCCTCCGCGATGGAGTGGACGGCGTACCCGATGGCGTCGAGTCCCGAGGTGCAGCCGGTGGAGACGGTCTGGACCGGGCCGCGCGCTCCCGTCTGCTCCGCGACGGCGGAGGCGAGGGTGGCGGGCGTGAACGCCCGGTGCAGGTGCGGGCTCGCCAGTTTGTGGTCCACGTCCCACCAGGAGCCGGACTGGCTCACGGCGACGTAGTCGTGCTCCAGACGGGTGGTGCCGCCGACGGCCGTGCCGAGGGAGACGCCGGTCCGCCAGGCCTCGTCCGTGGTGAGGTCGAGTCCGGAGTCGAGCAGGGCCTCGCGGGCGGCGACCAGGGCGAACTGGATGTAGCGGTCCGCCCGGGCCGCCTCGCCCTCGCCGAGGCCGTGCGCGGCGGGGTCGAAGTCGACCTCCGCGGCTATCCGGGAGCGGAATCCCGCCGGGTCGAAGAGGCTGATGCCGCGTGTGGCCGTACGGCCGTTGGAGAGCAGGTCCCAGAAGTCGCGGACGCCGATCCCGCCGGGCGCGACCACGCCGACTCCGGTGACGGCCACCCGCCGGCGGGTCACGAGACCGCTCCGGTTCGGTCCGGCGGCTGCTCCCAGGCGGTGCTCTCCGGGTGCGGGGCCTGCTCGGTGTCGACGTGGCCGAGCTCCGGGCGCGGGGCCAGCGGGCCGAGGTGGAAGACCATGCGGGCCTCGGTGTCGCCGACGTTGCGGAACCGGTGGCGCATGTTGAGCGGGACCAGGAGGCCCTGGTCGGTGCGCAGCGGATGGGCCTCGCCGTCGAGGTCGACCTCCAGCCGGCCGGCGACCACGTACACGAACTCCTCGGAGTACGGGTGGTAGTGCTCGGCGATGGACTCCCCGGGAGCCATGATCGCCAGGCCCATGAAGCCGCTGGTGGAACCCACCGAGGTCGGGGTGAGCACGGCCCTCAGATCGCCGCCGCGCCGGCGGTTGGGCGGCGTCTCGCTGAGGTCCACGATGCGTGGGCGCTGTCTGGTCATGGCGGGTTCCTCCTGGCGTGTGGTGGAGAGCCTGGACGGGGATGGGGTCCAGGGTGGGACTCGGGGTGGACCGGGGGGGATCAGGACTGCGCGGGTGCCCGGCGGTCGGTGATCAGGGTCATGGTGTGGTGCGCGGCGCGGGCCTGCCCGCCGGGCGCGGCCGTCAGCCGGTCGAGCACCGCCGCCTTGCGCGGGCCGAAGGCACCGGAGCCGGCCTCGGGCGCGGCGTCCAGCGGGCCCCGCACGTCGATCAGGCGGACGACGATGTCGTCACGCTGGAAGATGCTGCTGCTCCGTACGGGGCTGGCGGGGTGGTGCGCGGCCGCCTCGTCCTGCAGGGCCAGGAACTTCGCGAGCGCCGGGCCGCAGCCGGGCTTGGCCGGGTAGAACAGCGCGTGCCGCTGCACGTCGGCGGATTCCGGCTCCGGTGCGGTGATGTGGTGGACCGCGGGGAGCGCGGCGCGCATGAAGAACATGCGGGCGGATTCCGGGTCGTTCAGGTTCCGGTCCTGTTCGAGGTAGGGGTTGATCGCCTCCTCCACGGCGCGTACCTCGGGCTGCTCGGAGACGTGTCGCAGGGCCGTCACCAGGTCGCCCTGGACCTCCACCGTCCGGACGACCCGGTTGCCGTGCATGAAGAGCGAGGTGCGGCACAGGCGGGTGTGGGCGTCGACGCGGGCCGCCGGGGAGGCGTAGCTGGAGAGGATGGCCGCGACCTCCTTCTCGCTGCCCGGCTTGACGGTGAAGGTGAGGGCGTGGCGCACGATCCCGGCGCCCAGCCGGGGTGCGCTCTGCAGGCGCGCCGTGGTCGGGCGGGCCGCCTGGTCGTAGCCGCGGCCGGTCTCCCGCAGGACGGTGAACTTGAGCGGGCGCATGTTGCGCGCGCACGCGCCCAGCGGTTTCACCTGTTCGGCGTGGTGCTCGCTGTTGACCCATGCGAGGTACTGCGGGGCGCTCTCCCACTCACTGGTGATGAGCCACTGCGAGGGATCCTCGAAGGATTGGCACAGTTGGTCGCTGATGTGGCCCGGGACCGACGCGATGTCGTGGCGGAGCTGTTCGTACGCCTCGAAGAACTGCTGCTGGGTCCCCTCGTGGAGATCCATCAGCAGGACGACCCGGAGCATGGAGCCGTCGAAGGCTGACTGCGACACCCGTTCGGACAGGGTGGTTGTCATCTACTCACTCCTTCATGAGGGGGTGGAGATCCATCGCGTACGGACCCCTCGTCCGTCACCGGTGGCGTCCGCCCGGGCCGGCGGCCGCCTCGGTCGGGAACGGCAGGCCGGCGCGTCTCAGGGGGAGCCGCTGTCGCTCATCGTCATCCGGGTGGGGACGTACCGCTACATGTCAGGATCAAGCGGGTGACAACCGACGAATCAACTGGGCCTGATCTCCGATCGGGGGCATAAAGAGTCCACTCCCCCACACAGAAAACAGGAGCCCGCAGCTGATGGAAGACAACGCCGATGTTCGCGTACCGGTTCTCGTCGTGGGCGGCTCCCTCGTGGGCCTGTCCACCTCGCTTTTCCTGAGCCGCCACGGAGTGAGGCACCTGCTGGTCGAGAAGCACTCCGGTACTTCCGCGCACCCGCGCGGCCGCGGCATCAACGCCCGGACGATGGAGCTGTTCCGCACGGCAGGGGCGGAGCGCGCGATCCGCCGGGCGGCGTCCGTACTGGAGGGCAATCAGGGCATTCTGCAGGCCAGGTCACTGACCGACGGCGACCACAACTGGCTGATCAAGTCGGTCGACCCGTCCGGCGCGCTGGCCCGTTTCAGCCCGACGGGCTGGTGCCTGTGCAGCCAGAACAACATCGAGCCCGTGCTGGCCGCGCAGAGCCGCGCGCAGGGCGCCGATGTCCGGTTCGCCACCGAGCTGATGAGCTTCGACCAGGACGCGGCGGGGGTGAACGCCGTGGTGAAGGACCGGGAGACCGGCGTGCACAGCACGGTGCGCGCCGACTTCCTGATCGCCGCGGACGGACCGCGCAGCCCTGTCAGGGAGCAGCTGCGGATCCCTCAGACGGGCAACGGCGAGCTGTTCCACAACGTGAGCGTCACCTTCCGCTCGGAGCGGCTCGTCGAGGTGCTGGGCGACCTGCGGTTCATCGTCTGCTACCTGATGCGTCCGGGCGCGGACGGGGCGCTGCTGCCGGTGGACAACGAGACGCAGTGGGTCTTCCACGCCCCCTGGCACCCGGACCGGGGCGAGACCCTGGAGGACTTCACCGACGAGCGGTGCGTGGACCAGATCCGCGAGGCGATCGGCGTGCCCGACCTGGATGTGGAGGTCGGCGGCAAGGCTCCGTGGCATGCCGCCGAACGGGTGGCGCAGCGGTACGGGGCCGGCCGGGTGTTCCTCGCCGGGGACGCGGCCCACGAGATGTCCCCCACCGGTGCCTTCGGCTCGAACACGGGCATCCAGGACGCGCACAACCTGGCGTGGAAGATCGCCGCGGTACTGGAGGGGGCGGCCGGCATCGGGCTGCTCGACACCTACGAAGCCGAGCGGCTGCCGGTGGCCCGGGCCACGAGCGAACGGGCGTCGGCCCGTTCGGCGGAGCACAGCCACCCCGGGTACGCGCCGCCGCCCACGATGGGCGGCGGGCCGGGCAGCGGGGTCCTCACCACGGCCATGGGCTACTGCTACCCGCGGGGCGCGCTGGTCGGCGGCGACCCGGAGCGGCCCGTCATCCCGGAGACGCTGCGCCTGACGGGCGACACCGGCACCCGGGCCCCGCACATGTGGGTGACCAGGGCCGGTGAGCGGATCTCCACGCTGGACCTCTACGAGCGCTCCTTCGTGCTGCTCAGCGGCGCGGGAACGCCGTGGCGGGCGGCCGCGCAGCGGGTGGCCGAGCGGCTGCCGGTGCGGCTGGACGCCTACGCCATCGGCTCCGGACCGGACGCGGACCTGATCCAGGCCGGCGGTCCCGACTGGAGCGAGGTCCACGCGATGAGCGCCGAAGGCGCCGTGCTCGTACGGCCGGACGGGTTCGTGGCCTGGCGCTCGGAGGGCGCCGTGGCCGATCCCGCGGCGGCCCTGCACGAGGTCCTCTCGACGGTGCTGCGACGCGCGTGACCACTTCCCCTCCCCTTCCGCCGGCCGTGCGCGCGGCCGGCGGAAAGGGTTCAGCGGCAGGCCCAGCAGCCTGCCCAGCAGCCGGCGCCCGGCCGGACGGCACGGCGGCGGCCGGCGCCGGACCCCGCCCCGACGCCGCGTTTCGCGTCGCCGTCACCGGACGTCCGATGCGCCGCGTAGCACGCGACGACGACCGCGATCGCGGCCAGTTCCTCGGGGGCGGCAAGGCCCCTCTCCACACGCAGCAGGCTCGCTATCGGGACATCGTCAGACATCGGCACGGCCTCTCTCACGGGGGCTGCGCGTGCGCCCGGTCGCGTCGCGAGGGGCGGACCGGCTCGGCACCGACGCGGGCGGCACACGTGCGGCTCGGCGCGCTGGCGCGACGTGTTCCGCATCTGCGAACCGGCCTGCGAAGTCCTGTCGGGTCACCAGGACTCCTGACGCCACCGACGCTACAAGCGCCCGGCGCACCCGCCACTCGGGCGAAGACCGGAGCCCGGCGCACGCCCGTCGCCGCGCATCCGTCGGCGGGGCGGCCGTGAGCGGCCACGGTGCCCTGCTCTGCCGGGGCTGCGCGGGCAATCTGTACGCCGTCTGCACCACCGACCGCGGCCCCGGCGGGGACGCGGCCGGCGAGTGGGAGGTCGACCACGAGATCCCCGTACCGTGCCCGCTCTCCGCGCTGCTGCCCTTGACCGGGACGGCGGCGTCCGTCCACGACCTGCCCGGCGCGCGGGAGGTCCTCGGCCCGCCCGATTGAGGGCGGCGAGTTGGGCCTTATGGGTGACGGGCCCCTCGGCGCGGCCTCAGGCCGCGCCGAGCGTTCAACGAATGAACCCCCTTGACCCGTAAGCCCTTTGCCGGTTCAAAGTCTTGACGCCCTCGGTGCCGGGGAGCACAGTGTCCAGCGCAGCCGCTTGAGAGCGCTCTCAAGACGGTGAGCTCCGCCGGCTCTTCCCCCCCGCACCGCGCCTCACGGCGCTTCAGAGAGGGCACCCATGCGTCAGACATCCGGTAGGAAACGGCCGACCGTCCGGCAGGCCGTCTTAACCGCGCTCAGCACGATCACCCTGGTCGCGGCCGCCTCGGCGGCCGTCACCCTGCCCGCGGGCGCCACGGCTCCCCCCACCCCGGCCGGCTGGTCCCAGGTGTTCCTGGACGAGTTCAACGGGCCCGCGGGCTCCGGCGTGAACACCGCCGACTGGCAGTACACGACCGGTACGAGCTATCCCGGCGGGCCGGGCGGCTTCGGCACCGGCGAGATCGAGACGATGACCGCCGACCCCGCCAACGTCTCCCTCGACGGGTCGGGCAACCTGCGCATCACCCCGCGCCGGGACGCGGCCGGCAACTGGACCTCGGGCCGCGTCGAGACCCGGCGGTCGGACTTCCAGCCGGCGCCGGGCGGCACACTGCGCACCGAGGCCCGCATCCAGATGCCGAACGTCACGGGCCCGGCGGCCAAGGGCTACTGGCCGGCGTTCTGGATGCTCGGGGCCCCCTACCGGGGCAACTGGTGGAACTGGCCCTCGATCGGTGAGCTCGACATCCTGGAGAACGTCCAGGGCATCAACAACGTCTGGGCCACGATGCACTGCGGCACCAGTCCGGGCGGCCCCTGCAACGAGACCTCCGGCATCGGCGGCCAGCGGGTCTGCCCCGGCACCAGCTGCCAGGGCGGGTTCCACACGTACGCCGTGGAGTGGGACAGGTCGACCGCCGTCGAGCAGATGCGCTTCTACGTCGACGGGATCAACTTCCATACGGTACGGGCCGATCAGGTCGACGCCACCACCTGGACCAACGCCACGAACCACGGCTACTTCATCATCCTGAACGTCGCCATGGGCGGCGGTTTCCCGGACGCCTTCGGCGGCGGGCCCGACGCGGGGACCGAGCCCGGCCATCCCATGGTGGTCGACTACGTGTCCGTCCTCGGCTCGACCGGCGGCACGACCCCGCCGACCACCCCGCCGACGACACCTCCCACCACACCTCCGACGACGCCGCCCACCACCCCGCCCGGCGGCAACCGCGACGCGTACGCGGCGATCCAGGCCGAGTCGTACGACTCCCAGGCCGGGGTGGCGAAGGAGACCACCTCGGACAGCGGCGGCGGCCAGGACCTCACCGCGCTCGGCAACGGCGACTGGGCCCTGTTCAAGGGCGTCGACTTCGGCTCCACGGCCGCGAGGCAGTTCTACGGGCGCGTCGCCTCCGGGGCCGCGGGCGGGGTGAGCGGCCTGGTCGAGGTACGGCTCGACAGCCGGACCTCGGCGCCGGTCGGCAGCTTCTCCGTGGCGAACACGGGTGGCTGGCAGAGCTGGCGTACGGTGCCCGCGAACATCACCGCGGTGACCGGCACCCACGACGTGTACCTGACCTTCACCAGCGGCCAGGGCGCCGACTTCGTGAACGTCAACTGGTTCGACTTCGGCCACTGACCGGACGCAGGAGGGCACCCGTGAACACCACGCACCCCCCGCGCCGGGCGCGGATACCGCGACTCCTGCCCGCCGCGCTCCTGCTCCTGCTCGCGCTGCCGGTCTCCCTGACGGCGGCCCCGGCGACGCCCGCCCGGGCCGCCGCCACGGGCAGCGCAGGAGGAGGGACCGGCAGCTTCCCCATCACCTTCCGGAACGACACCCGCGGCGCGTATCCGGATGCGCAGGTCTTCGTCACCGTTCTCGGCCAGGTGACCCCCGGCCAGTGGTCGTACATGAAACCCGACGGCAGCACGGCCCACATCAACCACCTCGACGCCACCGCTCCCGGTCACCTGGTCAAGAAGGGCGTCGCCTACCCGAACATGTCCTTCACCCTCGCCCAGGTCGGCGGGACCGTCCCCTCGCCGCCCGCGATCCGCGGGGGCCGGATCTACCTCTCCCTCGGCTCCCCGGTGTTCATCCCCGTCTCGCCCGACGACCAGGGCTGGGGCGGCCCCGATCCGCGCAACCCCGACGACCCGAACAACGACGTGTACTTCGACTGGTACGAGTACACCTACGTGTACGGGCAGGTCCCCTTCGGCGGGAACACCACCCAGGTCGACCAGTTCGGCCTCCCGATCACCTCCAGGCTGCGCCAGAGCTCCAGCGGCCATGACACCACCCGGGGCATCACCCGTACCCGCGCCGAGGTGATGCAGCGGTACGCGGCCTCCGTCGGCTCCGCCTTCCGGCCGCTGCAGAACAACCACCGGATCCTGGCGCCCCGTTCCTCCGACCTCTTCCTGCCCGGCGGAGCCCGGCAGGACCACCTCTCCGCCGCCATCGACCAGGCCTGGGCCCACTACACCGCCCACCCCTTCACCCTGACCCGACTCGGCGAGACGTTCACCGGGCGGGTCACCGGCTCCACCCTCACCTTCGGCAAGAACGGCGCGGGCCCCTTCACCCTGCGCAAGCCCACCTCGCCCGAGGTCATGTCCTGCTCCGGCGCTCTGGCCTCGGGCAACGACACCGAGAAGCAGCTCGGCGCGGAGTTCTGCGCCGCGTTCAACCGGGGCGTCGCCCTCGACACCGCCTCCTGGTACAGCCCGGCGGCGTACTACACCGGCCCGGCGAAGAACGACTACGCCGGCTTCTTCCACACCGTCGGCCTGAACGGACGGGCCTACGGCTTCCCCTACGACGACGTCAACGACCAGTCCCCGGTGCAGATCCTCGGCAACGCCGACCCGCCCACCGGCCTGACGCTCGGCATCGGCTGGTAGGTGCCCGCGCCGCCGGGAGCGCACTCGCGCTCCCGGCGGCACGCGTTACCCTGCTGCCCGGCGAGGCGACCGCCCGCGGACACCCAGGAGGAACGCCCGTGCCCGAACAGCGTCCCGGGGAGCGCCCCACGCTGGAGGCGGTGGCAGCACGCGCCGGAGTGTCCCGGGCCACCGCGTCCCGCGTGGTCAACGGCGGCGACGGGGTGCGCCCGCACCTGGTGGACAAGGTGCGCGCGGCCGTCCGGGAGCTGGCCTACGTGCCCAATCCCGCGGCCCGGGCGCTGGTCACCCGGCGCACCGGCGCCGTCGCGGTGATCATCGCCGAGCCGGAGATCCGGATCTTCTCCGACCCCTTCTTCTCCCGGCAGGTGCGCGGCATCAGCAAGGAACTGACCGCGCACGACATGCAGTTGGTGCTGCTGCTGGTCGAGGACCGGGGCGACTACGACCGGATCGAGCGCTACTTGGCGGGCGGCCACGTCGACGGGGCGCTCGCCTTCTCGCTGCACACCGACGATCCACTGCCCGCGATCACCCGCCGGATCGGCCTGCCCACGGTCTACGGCGGCAGGCCGGGCTGGACCACCGGGCCCGGGGTGGAGCCGGGCGAGGGGGTGGCGTACGTCGACGCCGACAACCGCGGCGGAGCGCGCGAGGCCGTACGGTACCTGCTGGCCCGGGGGCGCGAACGGATCGCGCACATCGCGGGCCCGCTCGACCAGACGTCCGCCGCCGACCGGCTGAGCGGATACCGGGACGTGCTGCCGGACGCCGATCCCGGGCTGGTGGCCGAGGGGGACTTCACCGTGGCGGGCGGGGCCCGCGCGATGGCCGAACTGCTGGACCGGCACGTCGGGATCCACTCCGGAACCGGCTCCGGGATCGGCTCCGGGATCGATGCCGTCTTCGCCGCGAACGACCTGATGGCGACGGGCGCGCTGCGGGTGCTGCGGGAGCGCGGCCACGCGGTTCCCGCGGATGTGGCCGTGGTCGGCTTCGACGACGCCGAACTGGTGGCGGAGGGCGCCGATCCGCCGCTGACGACGGTGCGCCAGGACATCGAGGGCATGGGGCGGCTGATGGCGCGGCTGCTGCTGGGCACGCTGGGCGGCGGGAAACGGGATGAGCGCGCCGCTCCGGACCCGGTGATCACCACCACGTCCTTGGTGCGGCGCGCTTCTGCCTGAGGCCGGATCGGATGGGATCTGATCCGATCTGATCTGATCCGATCAGTAGGCCGGGCACTCCTTCCAGGAGAAGTGGTACACGCTGTTGATGCTGCCGTCCGTCGAGTCCAGCGCCATGAAGCTGGTCTGCGACGGGTCGGAGGTCCCGACCTCTGCCCGCAGCTCGGTGTTGATGTTGAAGTTGCGCTGCTCGCCACAGGGGGCGAAGGCGAGGGCCTGGACGCCCGTGGTGTCGGTCGCCTGCCAGTTGTCGTCGAGCGCGCCCGTGAACTTGTGGGTGCGCTGGGCGGTCTTGCTCATGCCCTGGAAGTAGTAGCTGGCCTTCTGCGTTCCGATCGCGCCCTCCTGCAGGCTGCCGAAGCCCCGGTAGTCGACCTGGGCCACCGCGTAGGTGTAGCCCTGGGGGACGTGGACGACGAGGGAGAGCTGACAGTTCTTGCGGCTTTCGACGGCGGGGGCCCCGCCGCCGGCCTGGGCCACGTACTCGCTGTAGGTGACGGTGAAGGCCGTGTTGTCCGGCGCCACGGCGACGGCGGCGCTGCCTGGACGGCAGCCCGATCCGTTGACGGAGGCGACGTCCACCGTCACCTCGTCGGAGGGAGCCTTCACGAAGGGAGCCGAGGCAGAGGCCCCGGCCGAGGGGGAGAGCGTGACGAGAGCTGCGGTCACGGCGGCTGCGGTGAATCCGGTACGGAGCGACTTGATCACGTCGACATGGATAGCGCTCCGCGGCGGCCGCGGGCGGGCGGCGCGCGGGCGAAGGTTGCGCGCTCTCACCTCTATGGCCGCAGCGATTCATCCGGAAAAGGGTCCGCTTTCTCCTAATATCGGCGGAATCGATCAGACCTTCAGCTGAGGAGTTCCATGTCCCGCGCCCATCGGACCGCCGCAGTGTCGGCCTGGGTGATCGCCTCCGTCCTGGCCCTCACGGGGGCGGCGCCCGCTCCGGAGCCGAGGGCCGACGAGGCCGCCGTGCTGGGCGTGGAGCACGCCCACGCGCACGCGCGGCTGCGGCAGGCGGCCCAGGGCACCCAGGGCTATCCGCAGTCGAAGCGCACGGCGAGCCTGGTTTCGCTGGAGCAGTCCCAGCGCAAGGCCAACGCCGGCTTCCAGGCGGCGGCGTTCGGCCGGTTCACCCAGTTCTTCCCCTCGCCCGACTTCGGCGTCCACGTGGCCCTGCTGCCCACGGGCAAGGTGCTGCTCTTCTCCTTCGAGCGCGTGGAAGCCGATCCCACCAAGGAGACCGGTCCCACGAACACGGTCGGCCGGACGAACGCGGGCCGCGCCTACCTCTGGGACCCGGCCAGGGGGACGGGGGCGGCGGCCTTCAAGAACGTGCCGCCGCCGGTGGTGCTGATGCCCGACGGCACCTACGCCCCGCGCCCGGCGCCGTTCTTCTGCGCCGGTCACTCCTACCTCCCCAACGGCATGGTCGGGGTCTTCGGCGGCAACGTCGGCGGGAAGGGCGGCAGCGGCGCCAAGCTCTCCTTCGTGTTCGACCCGTGGACCGAGACCTGGTTCCGCAACCGCGACATGTCCGTGGGCCGCTGGTACCCCTCGGTCGTGACCGGGGCGGACGGCCGCCAGATCATCATGTCCGGCCAGTCCGAGCGCGGGACGGGCACACCCACTCCGGTGGTGGAGCGCTTCCCCGCCCTCCGGCATCCCGTGCCCTGGCGGCCGTACGACATCCCGGTGGACGTCGCCTCGGAGCGGCTCCGGTCGCAGGCCCCCTTCCGGAACGACTATCCGCACCTGTTCTCGCTGCGGGACGGGATGATCTACGGGCTGGGCCGCGACGCCGACCAGCAGTGGCTGTTCGACCCGGTCAAGGACGTGCGCACCGACCTGCCCCGGCGGCCCGCCGACTTCCGGGGGTACGGTTCGGCCGTGCCGCTTCCGGCCGGTTTCCGCGGCCCGGACTCCGTCCTGGTACTCGGCGGCGACCCGCGCGACCCGCTCACGTACCGGCTGTCCGGCGGCCGCTGGAGCATCGAGGAACCGCGGGCGTTCGGCCGTACCCAGGACGGCACCCTGATCCTGCCCGACGGCACGCTGCTCACCGTGAACGGCGCCCTGGACACCCGGGACTACGGCCACGGGCCGTTCAATCCGAAGGCCGACCTGAAGTACCGGCAGATCGAGCTGCGCGATGCGCGCGGCCACTGGAAACTGGGGCCCGCCCAGCGGCTGCCCCGCGGCTACCACTCCAACGCCCTGGTCCTGCCCGACGGCCGGATGATGGTCACCGGCGACGAGCTCCAGCAGATCGCCAACGACCCCGACATCCGGGACGGGATGGACGGCAGCATCGAGCTCTACGAGCCGGCCTACCTGCACCGGGGCGCCCGGCCGGCGCTCGACCGGGCGCCGGCGGGCGAGCTCGGCTACGACAAGGCCTTCGAGGTCACGAGTTCGACGCCGGCGGACGTGAAGCGCGCCGTGCTGCTGGCGCCGACGACCGTCACGCATTCGGTGAACACCAGCCAGCGCCATCTGGAGCTCCGGCTCACCGGGGTCCACGGCTCCGCGATCGGGCTGCGCACTCCCCCGGGCGCGGCCGACGCCCCGCCCGGGTACTACATGCTCTTCCTGCTCAACGCGAAGGGCGTGCCCAGCGCGGCGAAGTGGGTGAAGCTGGGCGTGCGCTGACCCCTACCTCAGGCGTACGACGGCCGCACGTCCGGAGGTCCGTACGAGGCCGGCGAAGGGGCCCGTCGCCAGGACCGCGTCGTACGCGTCCAGGGCGAGGGGCGGGCCCTGCGACGGTTCGAGGACCGCCGGTCCGTCGAGGGCGACGATCAGCAGCGTCTCGCCGGGCGGCGCGGTGAGGCCGAGGCGGCCCCGTACGACGGCGGTCTCCACCGTCGCGGCGCCCCGGCGGTACATGACGTTGAAGTTCACGACGGGGCCCGAGAGGAGCCGGCAGTCGGTCGGCTCGTCCCCGGCGAAGTCCCGCGGCGCGAACCGCTCGTCGACGAGGCGCCGTACGCCGCCCACCGTGAGGTCCATGCCCGCGCCTTCGGCGAGGGTGAGGGTGCGGTCGATGCCGGGGAAGGCCGAGAACGGGCCGTCGGCAGCCACCTCGGCGAGGCTCGCCCGCCAGCGGAACGCGTCCATGCCGGCGCCCTCGGGGTGGGCCGCGATCTCCCGGGTGACTCCCCCGCCGTTCTTCCAGACGGCGGCGGGGCGGTCGGCCGCCCGCAGGATCCGGATCTCGCCGCCGCCGCTCGCGCCGTCACCGCTCAGACCGCCGCCGTTCGTGCCGTCACCGCTCATGCCGTCGCCCCGGTCAGTCGCTCGCGCAGCTCCTCGGCATCGGCGAGGAACCACGTCTGGCGGCCGCGGTTGCACTCGCGGACGAAGTCCCGCAGGGCCGTACTGGCCGCCGTGTGCCGGGAGATGTCGCCGAGGACGACGATGCCCATCCGGTACTGGGCGAACTTCTGGATGATCTCGCCGGCGACGCGGGTGCTCAGCCGGAAGAACGCCTCGCCGAAGCGTTCGACGGGGATGACGACCCAGTGAGCGCCCTGGTAGGAGGCGTCGCCGATGCAGAGCAGGGCATCGCGCTCGCTCGCGATGACCTCACCCTCGGCCTCGAACATCATCACGGGTATGCCATTGATCATCTGAAGGGTGCTCATGGAGGTCGAGGCTAGTGCTTCTCCATCGAGGGGCGCAGCCGGGCCAGCAGCGCGTAGAGCGTGGCGCTCTCGGCCTCGTCGAGCGTGTCCAGCGCGCCGTGCATCGCCTGCATCTCCTGCCGTACGCGGCGGATGACCTCGCGGCCGGCGTCCGTGGCCACGACGTTCTTGACGCGGCGGTCGGCGGGGTCGGGCTCCCGGCGCACCAGCTCCCGGGCCTCCAGGCGGTCGACGATGCCGGTCACGTTCGAGGCGTCGCAGACCAGCAGGGTGGCGAGCCCGCGCATGGGCACGGGGCCGTCGAGCTGGGCCAGGACCCTGGCCTGGGTGGAGGTGAGTCCGTACTGGGAGGCGGCCGCCGCGAACTCGCGCCATTGGGCGGTGCCGATGGCGGCGAGCAGCTCCAGCAGCTGGAGCTTGGTGGGGGCGGGCGTGGCGGTGTCGCTCATACCTGGAGCGTACTCAGGATGTTTCACATTATCAATTGTTTACTTGACCACCTTAACTATTGAGGTCTACCGTCGACCGAGTTACTTGATGACTTCAAACATCTGCGTTAGGTCCCGCCACCCATGAGCACCCCCTCCTCCGCCGCGGCCCCGGCCTCCGGGCACAGGAACGAGACGGTCATCGTCTTCGCCCTGAGCCTCGCCGCCATGGTCGTGTCGATGATGCAGACCCTGCCGGTCCCGATCCTCGGCCTCATCCGCGACGATCTCGGCACCTCGACCGCCAACGTGAGCTGGGTGACCACCGCCACGCTGCTGTCGGCGGCCGTCTTCACCCCGCTCCTCGGCCGCTTCGGCGACCAGCACGGCAAGAAGCCCACCCTGGTCGCCGTGCTCGGCGTGATGGTCGCCGGCTCCGTGATCGCCGCGCTGGCGTCCTCGCTGCCGCTGCTGATCCTGGGCCGGGTGCTCCAAGGAGCCGCCACCGCGATCTTCCCGCTGGCCCTCTCGGTCCTGCGCGAAGAGGTCCGGCCGCAGAAGCTGCCGGGCGCGATGGCGCTGGTCAGCGGCACGCTCGCGTTCGGCAGCGGCCTGGCGCTGGTCGCGACCGGGCTGCTGACCTCCGGGTCCGGCGCGGACTACCGCAACGCCTTCTGGATGGCGACCGGCTTCGCGGCCCTCGCCCTGCTCGCCGTCGTCTTCCTGGTGCCGGCGACCCGCCACAAGACGGGCGGCCGCACCGACTTCCTCGGCGCGCTGACCCTCGGCATCGCCCTGCTGCTGCTCCTGCTGCCGATCTCCCAGGGCCACGAGTGGGGCTGGACCTCGGGCCGCACGGTGGGCAGCTTCGCCGGCGCCGCCGTCATGACCGCCGTCTGGGTGCTCGTCGAGCGCAAGGTCCGCGAGCCCCTCGTCGACATGCGGATGTTCGTCCACCGCCCGGTGCTCATGGCCAACCTGGCCGGCATCCTCGTCGGCTTCGGCATGTTCGCGAACTTCCTGGGCGTCTCGTACCTCGTCCAGATGCCCGAGGCGCTCACCGGCTACGGCTTCGACGCGTCGATCCTGCGCGCCTCCGTGCAGTTCCTGCTGCCCGGCGCCATCGTCTCGCTGCTCGCCTCCCCCATCGGCGGCCAGATCGTCCGCCACCGCGGTCCGCGCGCGGCCCTGGGCCTGGCCGCCGTGCTCGGCGCGGTCGGCTTCGGCTGGCTCGTCCTGGACCACCAGCACAGCCTCTCGGTGATCGGCGCCGGGCTGGTCGTCGGCGCGGCCGTCAGCTTCGGCTACGCCGCCATGCCGGCCGTGATCATGGCCAGCGTCCCGCACCACCAGAGCGGCATCGCCAACGGCATCAACTCGATCTCCCGCTCCACGGGCAGTGCGATCGGCAGCGCCGTCGTCACCACGATCCTCGCCTCCAAGACCATCGAGCACCTGCCTGCGGGGGTCCCCCCGCTGCCGGCGGAGTCCGGGTTCACCCTCACCTTCGGGATCGGGGCCGTGGCCTTCGCCCTGGTCGCGGTGATCAGCTGGATCGGGCTGCGGGGCGGGCACGGCACCGTGGCGGTGGCTTCGGCTCCCGCCGGCGCCGCGGAAGGGTCCGCGAAGGCCGAGAAGGCGGAAAAGGCGGACGAGGCCGTAAAGGCCGACGCCGCCCACTGAGCCGCCCCGCTCTCCCCGCCCTCCCCGCCCGCCGGCCGCGTGTCGCTCGCGGCGGGCGGGCCGCCGGGCCTTGCATGGTGGGTGCATGAAGGCTACGGACGTCATCGCCGACGGGTTCGGACGCATCCGGGAGATCGTGCACGAGGTCGTGGACGGTCTCCCGGCGGAGCGGCTCAACGCGCGCATCGACCCGGCGGCGAATTCGATCACCTGGCTGGTCTGGCACCTGACCCGGATCCAGGACGACCACATCGCCGACGCGGCCGACCTGGAACAGGTCTGGCAGGCCGAGGGCTGGGCGGACCGGTTCGCCCTGCCGCTGCCCGCGGCGGCGACCGGGTACGGGCACTCGGCGCGGCAGGTCGCCGCGGTCCGGGTCGACTCGGGCGAGCTGCTGCTGGGGTACTTCGACGCCGTGCACGAGCAGACCCTGCGGTTCGTTCGGGCACTGGCCGCCACCGACCTGGACCGGGTGGTCGACGAGCGCTGGGACCCGCCGGTCACCCTCGGGGTTCGGCTGGTCAGCGTGCTGGGCGACGACCTCCAGCACGCCGGGCAGGCCTCCTTCGTACGCGGCGTACTGGAGCGGGGGGGGGGGGGGGGGGGGGCAGGCCCCCCCCCCCCCCCACCCACCCCCCCCCCCCCCGCCCCCCCCCCTTGGGTTGCTTTTCCTCCACGGGGGGGCCCGAACGACACCCCCCACCCACCGACCT
>NZ_JBVIFS010000020.1:0-17304 GCF_055571215.1 Streptomyces sp. NPDC030995 | reverse complement strand
GGGGTGGAAACCCGTCGGCGTTTGGGGGGTGGGGGGGGGGGGGTGGGGTGGGCGACGCCCGGGGGGGGGGGGGGGGTTGTTTTTTGGGGGGGGGGGGGGGGGGGGGGGGGGGGCCCCCCCCCCCCCCCCCCCCGCTGCCACTACGCGCCGCTCGCGTCGAGCATGTCCTCGCGCTCGACGATCTTCACGCGCTCGCGGCCCTGGGGCTCGCCGAGGGCCTTCTCGGCCGCGTCCAGCCGGTGCCAGCCCTCCCACGTCGTGTAGCGGACGCTGCGCTCGGCGAGGAAGGCCTCGACGGCCTCCGGCGCCGGGGAGGCGGGCGTGCTCAGGCGGCCGTCCGCGTGGTCGGCCAGCAGGTTCGCGACGGTCTCGTTCGCGTCGCCCTTGGTGTGGCCGATCAGGCCGACCGGTCCGCGCCGGATCCAGCCGGTCACGTACGTGGACTGGAGGGGGGCGCCGGCTTCGATCACGCGGCCGCCCTCGTCCGGGACCGTGCCGGAGGCCACGTCCCAGGGGAGCTTGGGCAGTTCGTCCGAGAGGTATCCCACGGCCCGGTAGACGGACTGGACGTCCCAGTCGGTGAACTGGCCGGTGCCCTTGACGTTGCCGGTGCCGTCGAGTTCGGTGCGCTCGGTGCGCAGACCGACGACCTTGCCGTCCTCGCCGAGCACCTCGACGGGCGACTCGAAGAAGTGCAGGAACAGCTTGTGCGGGCGCTCGCCGATGTCCCGGATCGCCCAGTTCTCCAGGGTCTTGGCGACCATGTCGGCCTGCTTGTTGGCGCGGCGCGTGGCTATGGAGCCGTCGTCGTAGTCGATGTCCTCGGGATTGACGATGACCTCGATGTTGGGCGAGTGGTCCAGTTCCCGCAGCTCCATGGGGCTGAACTTGGCCTGGGCCGGACCGCGGCGCCCGAAAACGTGCACTTCGAGCGCCTTGTTCGCCTTGAGGCCGTCGTAGACGTTCGCCGGGATCTCGGTCGGCAGCAGCTCGTCGGCCGTCTTCGCGAGGATGCGCGCGACGTCGAGGGCGACGTTGCCGACGCCGAGCACGGCGACCTTCTCCGCCTCCAGCGGCCAGGTGCGCGGGACGTCCGGGTGGCCGTCGTACCACGAGACGAAGTCGGCGGCGCCGTAGGATCCGTCGAGCTCGACGCCCGGGATGGTGAGCGCGCGGTCGGCCGTGGCTCCGGTGGAGAAGATCACGGCGTCGTAGAAGGAGTGCAGCTCGTCGAGGCTGATGTCGTTCGGGTAGTCGACGTTGCCGAAGAGGCGGACCTGCGGCTTGTCGAGCACCTGGTGCAGGGCGGTGATGATGCCCTTGATCCGCGGGTGGTCGGGGGCGACGCCGTACCGGATCAGGCCGAAGGGGGCGGGCATCCGCTCGAAGAGGTCTATGGAGACACCGGGCTCGGCGGCGGCCTCGGACTTCAGCAGCGCGTCGGCGGCGTAGATTCCGGCGGGGCCGGCACCGACGATTGCTACCCGGAGAGGGCGAGGCATGGCAGGGTTTCCCTTCGAGCGACGGCAAGATGGATCAAGGGAAACCCTAAACGAAGGTAAGCCTAACCCGGCACCCGGTTTCACCTTATGCCGTCATAATCAAAACTTATGGCCCCCCAAAGCCCTCCTTGGGATCTCGACGAACTCGCTGGTCAGCGGGGACGTCACCTGACAGACTGAAACGGCTTGATCACCCCAGGAGGACAAATGGCTGACGAAACAGACACCCCGCAGGACGAATCCCCGGCCGACGCGGCCAAGCGCAAGTTCCGGGAGGCGCTGGAGCGCAACGCCGCGAACGCGCAGTCCCAGCAGGCGCACCAGAGCCGGGCGAAGGTCCAGGGTTCCAGCAGCGGCCCCGGCGGCAAGAACAAGAAGGTCCGCCGCAAGACCGGCTGACCCTCCGGACTCGGAAGCACTTCGGAGCACTTCGGAACACAAGGAGATTCGGTCTCGCCGCCGCGGCGGCGGGACCGCGGCATTGGGCCACCCGGGTGAGGGAGGATAACCCGCAGAACCAGCAGTGCGCCGAGAACTCCACCCAGGCGAAGGGCGACGACTCCGCCTCGCACATCGCCAGCAACATCCCGATCCTCTCGGGCAACGTCTCCCAGGGCAGCTGACCGACGCCGCCGCGCCCCGATGTCACGCATCACGCGTGACACCGGGGTTTTTCGTTTGGTCTAGACCTTGACAGGTTCAGACCATTTTCGCTTCAGTGGGCACCGTTGCCCCCACGGCAATTCCCCCCACTGAAGGAGCAGTTACGTGATACGTGCGCTTCGCCGCCGTGCCCTCTCACTGGCCGCCGCCGCGGCCGTCACGGTCGGCCTCGCCATCGCCCTCCCCTCCTCCCCCGCCGCCGCGGCCGCCGCCTGCGCCGGCCCCTGGGCCTCGTCTGGCGTCTACACGAACGGCATGAGCGCCTCGTACGGCGGACACAACTGGCAGGCCAAGTGGTGGACTCAGGGCGAGACGCCCGGAACCACCGGCCAGTGGGGCGTCTGGTCGGACCAGGGCGTCTGCGGCGGCGGGGGCCAGGACCCGGACCCCGGTCCTGTCGACCCGTCCGGATTCGTGGTCTCCGAAGCCCAGTTCAACCAGATGTTCCCGAACCGGAACCCCTTCTACACGTACAACGGCCTGGTCTCGGCCCTGTCCGCCTACCCCGGCTTCGCCAAGACCGGCGACGACACCGTGCGGCGGCGCGAGGCCGCGGCCTTCCTCGCCAACGTCTCGCACGAGACGGGCGGCCTCGTGCACATCGTCGAGCAGAACACCGCCAACTACCCCCACTACTGCGACGCGAGCCAGCCCTACGGCTGTCCCGCGGGCCAGGCCGCGTACTACGGCCGCGGACCCATCCAGCTGAGCTGGAACTTCAACTACAAGGCGGCCGGTGACGCCCTCGGCATCAACCTCCTCGCCAACCCGTACCTGGTGGAACAGGATCCGGCCGTCGCCATGAAGACGGCGCTCTGGTACTGGAACACCCAGAACGGCCCCGGCACGATGACCGCCCACGCCGCCATGGTCAACGGCGCGGGCTTCGGCGAGACCATCCGCTCCATCAACGGCTCCCTGGAGTGCAACGGCGGCAACCCCGCCCAGGTCCAGAGCCGGATCTCGAAGTACCAGAGCTTCACGCAGCTGCTGGGCGTCACCCCGGGGAACAACCTCGGCTGCTGAACCGGAGTGCGGTCGGCGGGCCGTCAGCGGGCGTTGAGCGCGGCGGCCAGCTGGGCCCGGGAGCGCACGTCCAGCTTCTGGTAGATACGGGTCAGCCGGGCCTCCACCGTCTTGACGCTGAGGAACAGCTTCGCCGCGGCCTCCTGATTGCTGGCACCCCGGCTGACCAGCAGCGCGAGGCGGGTCTCGGCCTCGGTCAGGGTCGAGGCCGCCGACACCTGCCCACCGCCCGCACCGCCCGCCTCTCCCGGAGCCGGTTCCCTGGCGAGCTCCGTCCAGGGAACGGCTCCGGCCCGGTCGAACACCTCGGCCGCCGCCCGGAGCGCGTCGCGGGCGGGCGCGCGCCGCCGGCGGCGGCGCTCCACCCGGGCGAGGGCGAGCAGCGTACGGCCGCGTTCCAGCGGCAGCTGGAGGGCGTCGAAGCGCTGCGCCGTGGATGCGAGCAGGTGCACCGCCGCGTCGGCCTCGCCCTGCGCGGACAGGCACAGACCGCGCGCCCGGTCGAGCGCGGCGACCACCCCGGTGCGGCCGAGGCCGACCGCGACCGTACGGACGGAGTCGATCAGCTCGGCGGCTTCGCCCGGTTCGTCCGCGGCGACCAGGGCCTCGGCGAGCTCCCCGTGCCAGCGCAGGATCGAGGGGTCCACCACCTTCTGGGCTGCCTCCAGTTCGGCGACGCGGCGCAGGGTGGCGACCGCCTTCGCCGCCTCTCCCGTGGCCAGTTCCACCAGCCCGAGGGCGTGCAGGCTGCGGGACAGGAAGACCTGGTCCTGCTCCTCCTGCGAGGCCTGGATGCCGCGCCGGGCGTAGCCGGCGGCGCGCGCGAAGCTGCCGCCCATGGCCTCCGCCATCGCGGCGACGTACCAGGCCGGACCGGGTGAGAGGCCCGCCTCTATCGTCAGCTCCAGGGCGCGGCGGGCGCGGGCGGAGGCGGCCTCGCAGCGGCCGCTGCGCAGTTCCACCTCGGTGAGGCTGCGCAGGACCTCGAAGACGTCCTCGGCGGAGCCGGTGCTCTGGACGGCGGGCAGCAGGACCATCAGCTGCCGGCGGGCGTCTTCCAGGCTGTCGTCGAACAGGGCGTGCCGGACGGCGAGGTACTGGGGCGCGTTGCGCATGCCGAGCGGTACCTCGGGGGCGGGCAGGGCGAGGGCCTCGGCGAGGATCGCCTCGGCGCCCGGGTCACCGAGGATGCGGCCCATGCGGGCCCGTACCGTCAGGGCCATGGCCTCGGCGACCTGGTCGCCGCCGAGTGCGGCGAGGGCCCCGGCCCGGGCCGCGGCGTCGCGGGAGCGGACCGGGTCGCCGTCGCTGAGGTTGTGCTTCGTGGCGATCCGCAGCTGGACGGCGGCCTGGAGCGCGGGGTCCCCGGCGGCTTCGGCCATGGCACAGGCGAAGGTCTCGTCGAGTGCGCCGAGGGCCTGCCCGGCGGCGTCGATCACGGCGAGCCGGACCCGTACCCGGTCGGCGGGCGAGGCGTCGCGGGCCAGGACGGCTCGGGCGGCGCGGCGCGCGAGGTCGGCGCGGCCGGCCCAGCCGGCGTCCTCGGCGGCCGTGACCAGGCGGGCGAGTTCCTCGCCGGCCAGCCAGGACGGCGTCCGTTCGGCGGCGAGCAGGCCCAGTTCGGCGGCGAGGGCCCGCTGGCCGCGGCGGCGGCAGGCCTCGGCGGCCTCGGTGATCTCCGCGGCGAGCCACTGGTCGGGGGTGTCCACGGCGAGCGCGCGGTGGCGTACGGCCTGGACCGGATCGTCGACGGCCTCGGCCAGGGCCGCGTGCCCGGCGGCGCGTTCGGGCCAGCCCGCGTCGGCGGCGAGCGCGGTGGGCAGGGCGCCCGCGGTGAACTCCACGGTGCCGTCCTCCCCCACCCTGACCAGCGCGGCCCGTTCCGCCTCGGCCAGCTCGGCCTCGGCGTCGGGGCGGCCGGCCCGGCGCAGCAGGGAGGTCGTGGGCCGGGCCGCGAGGGCGGCGAGGAGCAGGGTGCGGCGGGACTGCGCGGAAGCCCCGGCGAGGAGTCGGCGGGCGACCTCGCGGGCCTGTCCGGAGACGGGCAGCGGGTCGGCGTGATGGGCGCTGCAGTCACGGGCCTCGGCGGCTTCGGCGAGGGAGTGGCCGAGGGACAGGGCGAGGCGCGGATTGCCGCCGCTGGCCTGGTGGATGCGGCCGGCGAGGCGGGCGGGGAGGCCGTGGCGGACGAGGAGTTCGGCGACTTCGTCGGCGCCGAGCGGGGGTACCCGTATGACGGGGACGCCGGGGCCGCAGAGGGGCTCGCCCACCGGGGCCCCGCCCTGGACGCATTCGGCCACCAGGACCCGTACGCGGGGCGGGGTGAGGCGCAGCGCGAAGCGGAGCAGGTCGGTGCTCTCGGCGTCGAGCCACTGGGCGTTGTCCAGGACGAGCAGGACGGGGTGGCGGGCGGCGAGCGAACGGAGCACCTCGACGACGGCGAGGCGCAGCGCGATGTGGTCGCGGCCGGCCCGGGGGGCGTCGGCCTCGCGGCGCAGCAGGGCGATGGCGGTGCGCTGCGGACCGGAGAGCTCCTCCAGGGCCGCGCTGGGCACGGAGGCGAGGAGGGCGGCCGCGGAGGCCTCGGGTATCCATTGGTCGGCCGCCTCCGGGGCGAGGCGCAGCACGGCCTCGCGGCGGGATTCGGCCGCCGACGCGACGGCGCGGACCACCTCGGTCTTGCCCGCCCCGGCGGGTCCGGTGAGGAGCGCCCGGCCGTGCGTGGTCAGCGCGCGGTCGACCGCCTTGATGAGTTCACCGTGTCCGACACTTGCGACACTTGTGTCAGCGTGCCCCGTCGCCGCCACCACGCACAGCCACCAGCCTCTCGGTCCCCAGCTCCTGTGCCTTTCCTGTGAGAGGCGACAATACGAGGTCGGATGGCAGGCGGACCCTGATTGTGACGCAGAAATCAGTCACGTGACCGGAAAACCCGTCGGACCTGCCGATACGCGGTGTATCAGCAGGTCCGACGGGCTCGTTTGGTCCGTACTATCGGCCCGTCAGGCCGACTTGGCGGCCGGACCGGAGGCCGGCTCCCGGGCTGACTAGAAGGTCAGGTTCCAGGAGTCGATCTTGCCGGTGTCGCCGCCGGCGTTGTCGTTCACGCGGAGCTTCCAGGTGCCGTTCGCGACCTCGGAGGAGGCGTTGACGGTGTAGACCTGGTTGATGTTGTCGGCGCTGCCGCCCGAGCGGTTGTGCACGGTGTAGACGGTGCCGTCCGGGGCGATCAGGTCGACCTTCAGGTCACCGATGTAGGTGTGCACGATGTTCACGCCCACCTTGAGGGTGGCCGGGGCGTTGCCGGTCACACCGCTGACGGTGATCGGGCTCTCCACGGTGGTGTTGTCACCGATCGCGAAGTCCGTGGTGTTCTCGAAGCCCGCGGTGGGCGGGGTCGAGGTCACCGCGGCCACGGAAGCGGCGGCGTCGGCGAGACCGGTGCCGCAGCCGCCGGTGCAGGTGCCGGCCAGCGGGCGGGCGTTGGCCTTGATCGCGGACTCGATCTGCGCCGGGGTCAGCGAGGAGTTCGCCGACTTCAGCAGGGCGGCGAGGCCCGCGACGTGCGGGGCGGCCATGCTGGTGCCCTGGTAGGGCTCGTAGTTCTCGGCGCCGGGGGTGGTGGCGCCGTTGTTCAGGGTGGAGAGGATGGCGTTCTCGGGGGTGGTGACGGTGCCGGGCGTGTCGGTGGCGCGGCGGGTCTCACCGCCCGGGGCGGCGACGTCGATGATCGCGCCGTAGTTGGAGTAGTACGAGCGGTCGCCGGCGCGGTTGCTCGCGGCGACGTTGATCACGTTGTTGCAGCTGGCGGGCGAGAAGCCGGCCGCGTCGGCGTTGCTGTTGCCGGCGGCGACGACCACGGTCGTACCGCGGGCGACGGCCGCGTTGATGGCGTTCTGGTAGGTGGCGGTGCAGGCGCCCGAGCCACCGAGGCTCATGTTGATGACCTTGGCCGGGGTGGCGTTGGCCGGGACGCCGGCGACGGTGCCGCCCGAGGCCCAGGTGATGGCGTCGACGATGTCCGAGGTGGCACCGCCGCACTTGCCGAGCACGCGGACGGGCTGGATCTTCGCGCCGTACGCGATGCCGGCGACGCCCTTGGAGTTGTGCGTGGCGGCGGCGATGGTGCCGGCCACGTGGGTGCCGTGCCAGGAGGAGTCGCTGGCCTTGGAGCCGACGCCGCACTCACCGGCGGTGGCGTTCCAGTCGCCCTCGTCGGCGGGGTTGTTGTCGCGGCCGTTGCCGTCACGGGCGGCGGAGGAGCTGGCGATGAAGTCGTAGCCCGCGACGATGTTCGGGGCGACGTCCGAGTGCGCGACGTAGCCGGTGTCGATCACGGCGACGGTGACGCCCGAGCCGGTCGTCTTGTCCCAGGCGGCGGGGACGTTCATGCCGGCGGTGGGCTCGAAGAGGTCCCACTGCTTGGCGTACTCGGTGTCGTTCGGGGTGACGGCCGTGGGGTAGGCACGGGAGTCGGGCTCGACGTAGGCGACGTCCGGGTCGGCACGGAACTGGGCCATCACGTCGGCCGCGTCGGCGGGGGCGACGGTGCCGCCGAGGCTGACCAGGGCGGCTCCGGTGCCGAGGCGGCGGTCGAACTTCGCCTTCTTGCCGGCCTTCTTGCCCTTGGCGCTGGCGTCGTCGGCGGCCGCGCTGTTGGAGCTCGCCTCGGAAGCCGAGGACTTGTATCCGACGATGAGGTTCTCGACCGGCGCGGTGGGGGCGACCGTGGCGGCCGGGGCCGCGGCGGGGGTCTCGGTGGCCAGGGCCACGGAGGCGGTCGCGGAGCCGGCGAGCAGGGTGACCGACATGGCCACCACGGATATGAGCCTACGTCTGGATGCGTGCACGGTGTTCCCTTTCGCGGGCCGTTTCCGGGCAGGCCGGAGCGGCCGGTCGGTGCAGTGTGGGAGGTACCGGCGGCTGCGGGGCCGGGAGCGAGCTGGTCGAACTCGCCCCGGCCGCCGCCGCGCGCCACGTTGCCCCGGCCTCGACGGCGGGGCAGGGCAACGGCGGTCCCGGCGCTCCCCGGGCGGTGCGGCACTCACGCCATGTGGGGTTGGCGTGTGGTCCGTTTCAGCCAGGGAAAGATCGCCGGTGGGCAGACAGTAGGCAACACGCGGATGAACCGGATACGGGGAAAACCCTTGTCGGCCCCCTGCGGCTCCCCCCGGGGGTCCGCATACCGAGATGGCTACCGCGGCGGGAACAGCTTGCGGAAGTACGTCCAGCTGGTTTCGTTGGGTTCGCTCCACTTCTCCGGAGCGTGGGCGAATTCGGGGTGATGGTCGGCAATGTACGCACGGGTGCGCTCGGGAACCTGGCCGTAGGCGTCGAGTTTGCGGCCGCGGCAGTGGAAGGTGAGGCCGCCGGGACGCTGCCCCTGTTCCATCCAGGGCAGCCACGGGGACATCCGGGTCCAGGACATCGTCGCGGGGACGCTCACCGCGTCGGTGGTCAGCGTGCTCGCGGGCGCGAAGAACTGGAAGAGCTCCAGCGCCCGGTAGGTGTCGTCGGCCGAGTGGGCGGGGTACTCCTCGACCGGCAGGGGCGAGGGGTAGGCCAGCGGGATCTCCAGGCTGAAGCAGAGCTGGTCGCCCAGGTCCGTCACGGGGATCGGGAACGGCCGCCAGTGCTGGTTCGCCGGATCGTTCCAGACGTGGATCACCGGCTTGTCCTGCCAGGTCTCCAGGATCTCCCGGGTCCCGGGGTCCAGGTAGAACGCGGCTTCCCGGGAGAGGAACCGGTAGCCGCCGTTCTCCTCGTCGGCGAAGAGGCGGGCGACGTTGACCCCTTCGAAGCCGAAGAGCCGCCGGTAGGGCTCGCCCGGGGCCCAGGAGTGGACATCGCCGGACCACCAGTAGGTGACCTCGGCGCCGTCGAGCGAGGCGCGGGTGCGGGCGAACGCGTTCAGGAGCTCGGCGGGTGTCACGGCTGATGTCATACGGACCACTGTGCGCGGCGGCCGCGCCGGCGGGCAAGCAACTGCGCGCAGAACCGGCCCCGTTGGCGGCGGATGGGCGGTAGGCCGGCGACAGGCGGGAGGCGGGCGGACGACGGGTGTGCGGCGGCCGGCGACCGCCATGCGGATGCCCGGTTGACGACGGTGGCGACACCGGCAACCGTGACCGCCATGGGGAACGAACGCCGACTGCTCGCTCTTGTCATCTGCCTGGTCCTGGGCGGTGGGCTCACCGCCGCCGTACTGGGGGCCTCGCGAGCGTCCGGCCCGCACCACGGGGCGGCGGCCGACCGCCCGGCGCCCTCCGACTACGTGGACATACGCGACGTCCCACGCACCCCGGCCGCCGCCTCCAGCCCCGCCGCCGCCCCCGCCCCGGCCGCCGACGCCTCGCCCGGTTCGATGGTGGTGGACTGCGGCCGGGGCGAGCAGGGCCACTACAACGAGGACAACCTGGTCGTCTCGCCCGGCCTGCGGGCCGGCGCCCACCACACGCACGCGTACGTGGGGAACCTCTCCACGGACGCGATGTCGACCGACGCCTCCCTGGACGCGGCCGCCACGAGCTGCACCGGCGGCGACCGCTCGACGTACTACTGGCCCGTCCTGCGGCGGCCGGACCGGCCGGGCACCCGCCCGTACGAGATCTCGGCGGGACACGGCAACGCGGGCGAGATCCTGCCGGAGACCTCGGTGCGGGTCGAGTTCCGCGGCAGCCCGGTGAGCAAGGTGGTGGCGATGCCGCGCTTCCTGCACGCGATGACGGGCGACGCCGTCGCCCGCACGGCGGAAGACGACGCCGACGTCCGGGCCCGCTGGGGGTGTTCGGGCTCCCCCGACCGGTCCACCACCCGCTACCCGCGCTGCCCCGAGGGTGACCGCGTCACCCGCACCCTGATCTTCCCGAGCTGCTGGAACGGCATCGACACCACCGGCGCCGGACACCGCTCACACCTCCGCTTCCCCGCCGGCAACGGCGTCTGCCCGCCGGACACCTTCCCGGTGCCCGAGCTGCGCCTCTCGCTCGCCTACGAGGTCCCCGCGGGGGCGCCCCTGGCGCTCGACTCCTTCCCCGAGCAGCGGCACAGCCCCAAGACGGACCACGCGATGTTCGTGAACACGATGACCGAGCAGCAGATGGCCGAAGTCGTCGCCTGCCTCAACGAAGGCCGCCACTGCCGGACCTGAGCCCCGAGTGACGCAGGTCACATGAACCGATCCCGCCCGGACGGCGTGTTCCGACCGCACCACGCAAGCGAGGAAGACGGAGAGGGTGAGATGGCCGGACCACTGTGGCCCCGCGCTCGGCGGGGCTCGACCGATGAGGCACTGATCAAGTCGGTGTACGAGGAGCACGGTCACGCCCTGCTCGCGTACGCCACCCGGCTGACCGGAGACCGGGCCGCCGCCGAGGACGTCGTCCAGGAGACGCTCATCCGGGCCTGGCGCCACTCCGAGGTCCTGGTCAACGGAAAGGGCTCGGTGCGCGGCTGGCTGCTCACCGTGGCCCGCAACATCATCACCGACCGGTACCGGGCCAGGGCCGCCCGGCCTCCGGAGGTCTCCGGGGCCTCGGCCGCTCCCCCGGTCGAGGCGGACCACGCCGACTCCGTGGTGGACAGCATGACGGTCCTGGGGGCCCTCGACCAGCTGTCGCCGGAACACCGGGACGTCCTGAAGGAGTTGTACTACCGGCAGCTCAGCGTCGCGGAGGCGGCCGACAGCCTCGGCATCCCGGCGGGTACGGTCAAATCGCGCTCGCACTACGCGCTCAAGGCCCTGCGGGACGTGTTCAAGGACGACGGTTTCAGGGACAGCGTGTTCAGAGAAGGCAAACGATCGGGCAGGCCGCCCCAGCAGCCCGCCGGACTGCGTGAGGTGGTGGCATGAACCGGCAGCGGCACGAGGAGGAACTGCTCGGCCCGTACGTGCTCGGCGTCCTGGACGACGACGAGGTCCGCCGGGTCGAGGAGCACGTGAGCGGATGCGTGCAGTGCCGGGAGGAGGTGGCCGCGTTGCGCGAGATGGAAGCGGCTTTGGGCGAGGTGCCCGAGGAGGCGTTCCTCGACGGGCCGCCGCAGGGCGGCGACCTGCTGCTCCAGCGCACCCTGCGGCAGATGCGCGGGGAGCTGGCCGGTGCCCGGCGCCGGCGCGCGGGGCTCGCGGGACTGGCCGTGGCGGCCTCGCTGGCGGCCGTGTTCTGGGCGGGCACGCAGCTCGGCGCCGATGACGCGGGGGGCCTCGCCCAGCCGCTGCCGCCGTCCCCCACGGCTTCGCCGGACCCGTCGCGGCCCGTCGACGGGACGAAGGTGCTCTCCGCCGTCGATCCGGCCACGGGCACGCGGATGACCGTACAGATGACTCCGGCGACGAAGTGGGTCCGGCTGCACGCGGCGGTCACGGGTGTGCCGCAGGGCGAGCGGTGCCGGCTGGTCGTGGTCGCCAAGGACGGTACGCGCACGACCGCCGGCGGCTGGGTCGTGGGCCAGGAGAACGGCAAGGCCAAGGGCGCGGCGCTGGACGGTTCGGCGGCCGTGGACCAGGCGGACGTCAAGGCCATCCTGGTGGAGAACGAGGCGGGCAGGACGTTCGTGTCCGTACCGGTCTGACCGGACCGCGCCGCAGCGCGGGGCGCGGGGTGTGACGGAGCCCGGGAGCATATCCAGCTCCCGGGCTCCTGTTTGCCACCCAATTGCGCACACCGGCACGTTTAAGAGTCGCGGATCATTCTTAGATCGACGTGTTCTACCTTTGAACTACCGCGCCACGAGGAGAGGCACAGAGGGGACTTGAACCCCTATCCATCGATGATCGTCCACGCTCGGTCGATCCGGTGTTCGGCGGCGAATACTGAGACTGGAGCGAGAATCTGAGATTTACGGGGCCGCCTCTACCGGCTTGGGCCACCCCGGCACGCAATGCCGGGGGAGGGATTCGAACCCCCAACTGACACCCCTGTTCAGCTTCAACATCAGTTTCAGCTTGCGCTCTCGCGCACCCCCTGCAGACATACAGGGGGAGTTTTCGGGGCTACCTGAACAGGTAGCCGAACACCGCGTCCCCGACCCGCTGGTCGCTGACCTCGGCGCTGTTGGCCTCCTCGCGGGCGAACTTGACGGCCTGCTGGAGCTTCTCCACGCGGTCGAGCAGCTCGTTGACCCGCCGGGCCGGCAGCGCGCCGGAGAACTTCACGGTCGTCCAATAGCCGACCGGAACGTCCTCGTAGTAGACCTCGACCTGCGCCGGGTGCTTCTCGGTGGCCTCGGCCTTGACGTGGTTGCGCGGCACCTTCTTGGTGCGGATCGTGCGCACCGGGTCCGTCTTCCAGGAGTCCGTGGACGGGTCCAGGTTCCAGGACTCGGAGGCGTCCAGTACCGGCAGCTTCCGCACGAAGGTGTGCATGTCGGTGAGCTGCTTCTCCAGGAAGAGCAGATACGGCACGGGCACCTGCGCCAGCAGGACCGTTCCTTCCACGACGACGTCGGCGGCCGCGGTGCGGTTCGCCCAGTCCTTGGTCGCCGTCACGTCGAACAGTCGCGTCAGCGTCCCGGCCGTCGCCCGCAGCACGTCCTCCGCCTTGACCTGCACCCGCGTGGACTCGGGCGGCAGCTGCTCGCCCTCCTCGTCCTTGGGCTGGTAGGTCCGGGAGATGCCGGCCAGCAGGGCGGGCTTCTGGACGTCGTGGTGAGCCTGGGTGAGCTCCTGGAGGGACTTGGACTTGACGCCCTTTTCCACTGCGATGATCTGATTCAGCTTCGGCACGTGCTGAACCTAGCAGCCCCCTCCCCGCGTTCACATCCGGGTTTCTTCCGGGCACGACCCGAACACGCGGACCGATCATCACATTGCGGTTCATGCCATCCTGTGACGTCACAACTCGCCGGACCGAATCGGCGGACGTCCGGGGAATATGGGGAAGGTCCATGAGGCTCTGCTTTCTGGTGGAGGAGCACTACCGCCACGACGGCATGCCGAACGAGGTGATCCGGCAGCTCACCGCGTGGGGACACCAGGTGGACGTGGTGCGCCCGGGCGGCTCGCTGCTGCGCATGACCGAGGTGGTGGACGCGGGCGCGCACGACGCCTGGGTGCTCAAGACGGTCTCCGGAGGCCCGGGTCTGACCCTGCTGGAAGCCGCGGCCTCGGCCGGCATGACCACGGTCAACGACGCCCGGTCCATCCGCGGCGTACGGGACAAGGCGCTGGCCGCCGCCATCGGCCGCGGCCGGGGGCTCCCACTACCGCCCACGTACGCGGTGGCCCGGCCCGAGTTGCTCCGGGAGATACCGGCGGCGGAGTACCCGCTCGTCGTCAAGCCCGCCGACGGCAGCTCCGGCCGGGCCGTGCACCTGGTGTCCTCGCCGGAACGGCTGGAGGCGGTGCTCCCCGCGCTCGCGGGCGAGGGCATGCTCATCGCCCAGCCCTACGTGCCCAACTCGGGCACCGACATCAAGGTGTACGCGGTCGGCGGGGAGCTCTTCGCGACCGAGCGCTGCTCCCCCCTGCACCCGGACTCCTCCGTACGGGAGCGCCGCGTACCGTTGTCGGCCGAGGTCGCGGCGATCGCCGCCCAGGTGGGCGCGGTCTACGGGCTGGACCTGTACGGCGTGGACGTGCTGCTGGGCCCGGACGGGCCGGTCGTCGTCGACGTGAACGACTTCCCGAGCTTCCGTCAGGTGCCGGACGCGGCGGCGCGGGTGGCCCGGGCGGTGCTCGGGCTGGCGAAGGCGGGCGGCGGCCCGGTCGCGCCGTCGGTGCCCGCGGCGCGCTCGTACGCGCGGCCCGTCTCGATTCCGGCGCAGGCCTCGGCCGGGACGGCGGAGAGCGCATGAGGATCGGCCTGATCACCCCGGAGCCCGGACATCCGGTGCTGGCGGCCGCCACCGCGCTGCTGGCCGCGGAGCACGTCGTCGAACCGGTCGACCCGGCCGCGCCCGGGGACGCCTGCCTGCGGCCGGCCGATGTGTACCTGCTGAAGTCGCGGACCCCGCAGGCCCTGGACCTCGCGCGGGAGCTGGAGCGGCGGGGCGCGGCCGTGGTGAACTCCGCGGCGGCCACCGAACTGTGCCAGGACCGGACGGAGATGGCCGAGCTCGCCCTGCGGGCCGGGCTGCCCTTCGCCGCCACGCGTACGTACGGCTCGCTCTCGGCGTGGGCCTTGGAGGCCTCGCTCCCCTCCCCCGTCGTCGTCAAGAGCCGGCGCAGCTACCGGGGCGATCTGGTCGCCCGCGCCGACGACGCGCAAGCGGTGCGGAAGTTGGCGGCGGCCTGGTCGCAGGAGCCGGTCGTGGTGCAGCCGTACGCGCCCAACAACGGCTGGGACCACAAGCTGTGGGCGATCGGGGACCAGGTCTACTCGGCCCTGCGCCGCTCGGAGCTCTCGCCCGAGGGGCGCGGCCCCACCCGGCCGCTGGCCCTCGGTGAACTGCCCTCCGGATGGGCCGGTCTGGTGCGCGAGGTGGGCGCGGTGTTCGCGCTGGACGTCTACGGCGTGGACATCATCGACACCGGCGGCGGCACACCGCTGATCGTGGACATCAACGCCTTCCCCGGCATCCGCGGCCAGAGCGGCGCCCCCGAGGCCCTGGCGGAACTCGCCGTGCGCCGGGCCGCCGGACGGACGAAGAGCGCCTCCTGACGGGTGCGCGCCCCGGGTCCGGACGCGTGCCGGCAGGTCCTGGCACGTCTCGGCGTGTCCCGGCACGTCCTGCGGTGTCCCGCCGTGTCCCGGCACGTCCCGGCGCGTCCGGACGGGGGAATGCGGCGGGCCCGACGGCCGCGGCCCGGTGTCGTGGCGCCGACGGGCGGCGGGCACGGTGAGGATCGGGGCATGGGCGTCGTCCTGCCGGTCCTCTTCGCGCTGTTCGCCGCGTTCAGCAACGCGCTCGCCACCGTGCTCCAGCGGCGGGCCGCGCTCACCGTGCCGCAGAGCGACGGCTTCCGCTTCAGCCTGGTCCTCGACCTGCTGCGCCGGCCGGTGTGGCTCGGCGGGATCCTGGCCGTGATCGCGGCCGGGGCGGGGCAGGCCGCGGCGCTGGCCACGGGCGCGCTGGCCCTCGTACAGCCGCTGTTCGTACTGGAACTGCCGCTCGCCCTGCTCATCGCCTCGCTCCTGGCGCGGCAGCGGCTGCCGGGGGCGTTGTGGCTGGCCGTGGCCGGGGTGGTGGCGGGGCTCGGGGTCGCGCTGGTGGCCGCGTCGCCTCAGGGCAACCGTACGGACGTGCCGCCGGCCCGGTGGGTGGTGGCCCTGGCGGCCTGCGCGGTGGTCGTCGCACTGCTGGCCGTGGCCGGACTGCGCCGCCCGCCCGGCCGCTCGCGGGCCGGCTGCCTCGGCGCCGCCACTGCCGTCTGCTACGCGCTCACCGCCGCCCTGATGAAATCCGCCGTGCACGTCCTCGACGACGAAGGCATCGGCGCCTTCCTGACCACGTGGGAGACGTACGCCTTCGGCGCGAGCGGCATCTGCGCCCTGCTGCTGCTCGAACACGCCATGCAGGGCGGCCCGCTGGTCGCCTCGCAGCCCGCGCTGACCCTCGGCGACGCCGGCGTCAGCATCGCGCTGGGCGTGATCCTGTACGAGGAACACCTGCGGTCGGACTGGTGGTTACTCCCCCAGCTGCTGGGCGTCGCCCTGATCTGCGCGGGCGTACTGGCCCTCGCCCGGGCCGGGGAGGGCGCACCGTGAACGGAACCGGGCGCCGTCCCCTCCCCCCTCCCTCTCCCCCTGCCTCCGTGGGGCTACTTGATGACCTCCACCTTCTTCTCGCCGGCGGCTGCCTGGGCCTGAGCGCCGGCGCCCAGGACGGTGACGGTGAGAGCGAGCAGGACGGCGGCGGCGAGGGCCGCGCGCTTGCGGTTCATGGATCCCCCTGATGGTCCGGTGATGGCCGGTGACGGTCCGGGCGGATGCCGCCGGACGCGGCACCGCCCCCGCAGCCTCCCACCGGGGCCTTGCCCGGACAAGGCCGGGTAGCGTGCCGGTCAGTCGAGCGGAGGGCGGGAGCCATGCGAGCGGTGGTCTTCGAGCGGTACGGCGAACAGGCCGAGGTCAGGCAGGTCCCCGACCCGCGCCCGGCGGTGGGCGGGGTGGTGGTGCGGGTGGAGGCCACCGGGCTGTGCCGCAGCGACTGGCACGGGTGGATGGGGCACGACCCGGACATCGTGCTGCCGCACGTCCCCGGGCACGAACTCGCCGGTGTGGTCGAGGCGGTGGGGGCCGGGGTCGCCAACTGGCGGGTCGGCGACCGGGTCACGGCGCCGTTCGTCTGCGCCTGCGGAAGCTGCGCCGACTGCGCGGCCGGTGACCACCAGGTGTGCGCGCGGCAGACACAGCCCGGGTTCACGCACTGGGGGTCCTTCGCGCAGTACGTGGCCCTGGACCACGCCGACGTGAATCTGGTGGCCGTGCCCGAGGAGCTGTCGTACGCGACGGCCGCCGGGCTCGGCTGCCGCTTCGCGACGGCGTTCCGGGCCGTCGTCGCGCAGGGGCGGGTGGCGGCGGGCGAGTGGGTCTGCGTGTACGGCTGCGGCGGGGTGGGGCTCTCCGCCGTGATGATCGCGGCGGCGGCCGGGGCCAGGGTGGTCGCCGTGGACACGACGCCGGGGGCGCTGGAACTGGCGCGGAAGTTCGGCGCCGCGCACTGCGTCGACGCCGGGGCGGGTGCCGATACCGCCGAAGCCGTACGGGAGTTGACCGGCGGCGGCGCGCACCTCTCGCTCGACGCACTGGGGTCCCCGGCGACGGCGGCGGCCTCGGTGAGCGGGCTGCGCCGACGGGGACGGCACGTGCAGGTGGGCCTGCTTCCGGCGGCGACCGGCGGGGCGGTCCTGCCGATGGACCGGGTGATCGGCTGGGAGCTGGAGATCCTCGGCAGCCACGGGATGGCGGCGCACGCGTACCCGCCGATGATGGAGCTGGTCCGCAGCGGGGCGCTGCGGCCGGACCTGCTGGTCACCTCGACGATCCCGCTCGAAGCGGCACCGGCGGCCCTCGCCACGATGGGCACGGCCGCGGGGCGCGGAGTCACGATCATCCTGCCGTGATCGGCAAGAGACCCCCTAGTGACCTGAGTCGGAGGTTTGTCGTTAGTTCGGTATGAGTCGTCCGGGTCCGAAGATTCCGCCGTTGTCGGTGACCGATGCCCAGCGGGC
>NZ_JBVIFS010000019.1:0-152438 GCF_055571215.1 Streptomyces sp. NPDC030995 | reverse complement strand
CTTGCCACTGTCCGTCCCCCCCCCTCCCGGTGTTTTGGTGGCCCCCCCCCCCCCCCCCCCCCCCCCCCCCCCCCTCCGCCTTGCGATGCACGGCACCAGACAACGCGGGCTTGACCGGCAAGATCCGAAAGAGACGGCCTAGGGCCGAGCTCGTCCCCGTCCCCGTTCCCGTCCTCGTCCCCCTCCTCCTCGACCTCGACCACCCCGACCCGTCCGGTCGGCCACGGTCAGCGCTGGTACGTGCCGACCAGAGTGCCTACGGCCAGTTCCTTGCCCTTGACCGCGCGGTGCACGGTGTCGACGGCGGGCCGGTCGTGCAGGGTGAGCGGCTCGGACAGCGCGTACAGGCGGAAGAAGTAGCGGTGCGGTCCGTGCCCCGGCGGAGGCATCGGCCCACCCCAGCCCACGCGCCCGAAGTCATTGGGCCACGGCAGCCCGCCTCGTGGTTTCTGCCCCTCCTCGGCTCCGGTGGCCCCCGGATCGATGCCGGTGACCAGCCAGTGCAGGAAGGTCCCTCCCGGGGCATCCGGGTCCTCGCAGAGCAACACGAGCTCAGCGGTCCCCTCGGGCGCCGCCGACCAGGTCAGGGGCGGCGAGACGTTCTCGCCCTCACCGCTGTACCGGCGGGGGATCGCGGTGTGATCGTCGAACGCGGCGCTGCTGAGTTCAATTCCGGTCATGCGCGGCGCCCTACCCGCGGGCGGCGGCGCGGACACCAGCCCGCCGGGCAGAACACCCGATCAGCGGCGTCTTCCCGCCGAACGGGCGCCGATGATGGCAGTGTGCCGACAAGGATTCTGCTCGAAGGACGTCCGGGCGTGGGCAAGACGACCGCCATTCGCCGGCTGGCGGATCTGCTGCGCACGCGCGAGGCCGTGGGCTTCACCACGGAGGAAATCCGTCAGGGTGGCAGCCGGGTTGGTTTCGCCCTGGAGACACTGATGGGCGAGCGGGCGATGCTCGCCCACACCGGATTCCCGGGTCCGACGCGTGTCGGGCGGTACGGGGTCGACTTGAGCGTCATGGAACGGCTGGCGCTGCCGTCGCTCCAGCCGACGGCGGCGCCCGGGCGGCTCGTCCTGATCGACGAGCTCGGCCGGATGGAACTGGCTTGTGTCCCGTTCCGGGACGCGGTACGGGCACTGTTCGGCACTGCCGTGGACATCGTCGCCACGGTTCAGGCGCACCGAGACCCGTTCACCGACGCCCTCAAACAGCGCCCGGACGTCGAGGTCGTCCACCTCACCGCGGCCAACCGGGACAGCCTGCCCGAAGCACTGGCGGCCCGGCTGGAGGGCGGGCCCTCGTGAACCGTCCGCCTGAGCACCGGCTCCCCAGCCACCCGTGACCGGAGCCGGGACCCCTCCCGGATGCGTGTTCCGGCCCCGCCGAGGATCGTGGATCCTGGCTCTTCTGTCCGCGCTCTGCCAGAGCACGGCGGCCTCCGGGAGGTTCGATGCGCCGTGTACTCGCACTTGTGCTCTCGGGGCTGTTCGCGGCCATGACGGGCTGCTCCGGACAAGCCACGGTCACCACGGCACCGGCGAGCAGCACGCCGGTCCGGGGAGCGGCGATCGCCGTAGAGCCGCCGCCCACACCGTCCCGGCCCGCTGCCGCCGGGGTGGGGACCACCATCGACCTCACCGGCCTCAACGACGGCGAGAACCTCGCGGTCACCCTAGTGAAAGTCGTCGACCCGGCCCGCGCCAAGAACCCGTACTCCACCCCCGAGGCGGGAGCTCGGTACGTGGCGGCCCAGTTCCGGCTGAAGAACACCGGCACCGCTGTCTACCAGGACTCTCCGAGCAAGGGCGCGAAGGTCGTGGACACCCAGGGTCAGCAGTTCAACGCGGCATACGCGGAGACCAGCGCCGGCCCCGATTTCCCCGGCAGCATCACCGTCGCGCCCGGGGACACCGCACTGGGATTCATCAGCTTCGAAGTTCCCGCCACATCCGAGATCACCAAGGTGCAGTTCTCGATGAACAGCGGCTTCGCCCGGAACACCGGCCAGTGGAACGTGCCCTGACCCCGCCTGGCTTCCCACCCTTCGGCTCGGCTCACAGGTTCGCGAGCTTCCGCACCGCCCGCTCGGATGCCCAGCACGGCTCGGCGGCGAACAGGTCCAGCCCCCAGCAGCCTCCGAGGTCGAGCCCACCACGTGCATGCGGACACCCAGGGCCAGTCACTGCCTGTCTTCACCCTGGCACACCTGCTGGGCTTCGACCTCATGCCCAGGATCAGGAACTGGAAGGGCCTGACCTTCTACCGGCCCAGCAAGACCACCGAGTACGTGCACATCGACGCTCTGTTCGGCGAGGCGGGTAAGAACTCCATCGGCAACCAGGGCGTACTCGCCGACAACGACCCCGTCGAGCAGGAGAAGGCGATGAAGTTCAACTCTCTGCTCACGAATGCGGTGATCTTCCACAATGCCCTGGACATCTCCGAGATCGTCCGCCAGCTGCTGGAAGAGGGATGGGCGATCGATCCTGAGGACCTGGCCCATATCTCGCCGTACCTGACCGAGCACATCAAACGGTTCGGCGAGTACAGCACGCACGAACTCGGCATCGAACCCGACGCGTACGACCCGAAGCTCGACGTCGACTTCACCCTGCTGCGCGAGGGGGATCTGAACGTCGTCGGCTTGGACCAGGCCGCGTGATGCCGGGTGCGGCCACGATCGGTGAGGCGGCGAGCAGCCCCGTGCGCGCGGGCCGGTGTCTGTACCGCGCCGGTGCGCCCGCGGCGACGACGCGGGCGCCGAGTCGTCAGGCGGGCTGGACGGTGATTGTGCAGAGGCGCTTGGTGGCCCGGGTCAGGGCTACGTACAAGTCCCTTTCCCCGCCGGGGCGGGCCGTGATGATTTCCTCGGGGTTCATGACGACGACCCCGTCGAATTCCAGGCCGCGTGCTTCGGACGCCGGCACGATGCGTGCGTGGTGAGCGATGCCTTGGGCCGTCAGCTCGCTCACCCTGGTGTCCGCGCAGATCACTCCTAGAAGCTCGCCCGAGTGCGCGGTGCTCTGGGCGCGCAGTTCCTGAACGACGGCGGTGACCAACCCGTCCGGAGGTGTGGTCACGGTGCGAGGGCTCTCACCGCTTCGCAGTGACCGTGTGGGCTTCTGGTCCGGAGCGATCCGCGTGAGCAAGTCCCTGACGCTCTCCAGGATCTCCTGCGTGGTGCGGTAGCTGACGGTCAGGTTGTGCAGTTTGAACCGCGGTCCGACGTGGGGGCTCAGTGCTTCCTTCCAGTCGCGTGCTGTCGCGACCGGGCCTGCCTGGGCGAAGTCACCCACCAGCGTCATCGCCCTTGCCGGGCAGCGGCGGACGATCATCCGCCACTGCATGGCGGTCAGTTCCTGCGCCTCGTCGACGACGACGTGCCCGTACGTCCGCTCGGGGGGGCCGTCGACCAGGCTCGCCGCCTCGTCCAGCAACGGCACATCGGCATCGGTCCACGGGTCGTCCGGACCGCGCAGCAGAAGGGACCGCTCCTGCGCGGTCAGGCGGGGCAGGCGCTCGGCGAGAGCGCCGGCGTTCGTCAGGAGCGCCTTCACGAGGTCACCGGGTACCAGCTGCGGCCACAACACCTCGACCGCTCGCTCGACGTCGGCGTCGCCGAGGAGATCGGCTCGGATGGCGTCCAGGTCCAGCTCGTGGGCCGGCCCTGGATCGGGCGCACCTTCGACACGGCGCTGGGCGGCTCCCGTGAACCGGTCGAGGTTGAGGCCCGTCATCCTTTCGGCATCGGCGTCGATCTGCTCCAGGAGGTCGCCCATGTCCCGTTGCATCGCGTCGGTGACGGCGTCGGCCAAGAGCTCTTTGAACACCTGGCGCGCGGGGTTGTGCCCCAGTACGGCTGCCACGGCGGCGTCGCGTGCCGTGGCGACTTCCTCGCCGGAGAGGTGGACCAGCTCCTGTCCGACCCGCACGGTGAAGTCACCGGCGGGGGCTTGGTGGACGCGCAGCAGGCCGGCCAAGGCGTCGGCGAGGTCGGAGCTGCCCTTGAGACGCGCCGTATCGAACGGGTCCACCGTGTCCGTGGACACTCCGGCCAGTTCCCGGCAGGTCGCCAGAACGACGTCGTTCTCTCCGAGCGAGGGAAGGACCTGGGAGATGTAGTCGAGGAACCGGGCGTTCGGGCCCACCACCAGGACACCCTCCTCCGCGGCGCGCGGGAACGCGTACAGGACATAGGCCGCCCGGTGCAGGGCGACCACCGTCTTGCCGGTGCCGGGCCCGCCCTGCACCACGGTCACCCCGCGGTGGGCGGAGCGGACGATCTCGTCCTGCTCGGCCTGCAGCGTCGCGACGGCCGCGTGCATCCTGCCCGTACGCCGTGCCGACAGAGCCTCGGTCAACGGGCCGTCCCCCACGACGTCCTCGTCGGTCGGGGCGGTCCCGTCCAGCAGTTCGTCGCTCACCGAGATGACCGTGCGCTCCTGGAGGCGCAGGTGCCGGCGCCGCCGCAGGTCCATCGGGTGGACCGGTGTCGCCTCGTAGAAGGGCCGCGCCGCGTTCGCGCGCCAGTCCACGAGCAGAGGCAGGTCATCCTCCTCCGTATGCAGTCCGATCCGCCCGATGCGCAGAGCCGTGCCATCCGTCCAGTCGATGCGGCCGAAGACCAACCCCTTTTCGGCGCCCTCCAGCCGGCCGATTTCCTTGGCCAGACGCTCGGCGGCGATTTCTCTCTCGTATGCCTCACCGGCGCTTTCCGTCGGGGCCTTCAGCACATTCGCTCGGTGTACTTGCGCCTCGGAAAGCCGCTCGGTGAGCAACTCGTATAAGGAGGACACATAATCCCGCTCCGATTCAACCGCACGCACAGCGGGATCATTCATTTTCGACAACAGGGGGCTCCTTCGATTCGAGCCACACCATACGGTCAAAGTTCCCTAAAGATAAGTCTTGACTTACTTGGCAAGCCATGGCCTGGCCTACGACTGAATCCATGACGGCTGACCGTATGGCGCATCTTGCATTCCGCCGTTCCGTATATCGCTACTTGCGCTCCCGATGCCCGCGTGCCTTATGGCGAGCCCGCCCTTGGATGCCGGCGATGTTTTGCCGCGCTCGGGAAAAGGGGGAAGATCCGGCGAGGCGACCGGCGCCATCGAGCTCACTGCCAGGGGGCATCTGGTCGCTTCGTCTGGCGACCCGACCGAGGAGACGAGCACAGAATGGGTCAAGCCCTCGACCGGTCCACCACTGCCCGACCCGTGCCGACGGCCCCGTCTCAGGACCGCAGCACCACGCCGCCGTCGGTCGCGGCCGACCCAGAGAACGGATCGGTGAACTCTCACCCCGTTCGCCGCCGCGACGCCCGGCGGCAGGCCCGTCCGTGCCCGGACCATCCGACCCGCGCCGCCCAACCTGGATCCGCCGATCTTCGGCCTCCGCGTCTTTGATGTCGTCAAAGGAACGAATGACGACAGGCGCGGCGGGCCTCCAATGAACGGCCCCGGTTGTCTTCGAGGAGCAGGCCGGGACCTCCAGCGCGAACTGACCTACGACGGGCTGCGGGCCGCCGAGGCGAAGGGCAACAAGGGCGGGCGCCGCCCCGCCGTCGCGGACCTCCTGCCCGAGTACACGGCCGTCGATCCGGGCGCCCCGCCCCGGAACTGGCGGTCGCCGTCGACATGCCGGGCAAGGTCGCCGACTTCCTCCGCGCCGCCGAACTGGAGCCCGCCGAGCGCGCCACACTCGACCAGGGCATCACCGTACGACGCGGCCAGGGCTACACCCTGCGCGTCACCGCCGTCCTCGCGGTCCACCGGCGACTCCTCGACCTCTGCCAGGTCCTCGACGGCACCGCGGCGCTCCCGGCCCAGCGCAAGGCCCGCCGCGAGTACGAGAACCGCGTCAACGCACTCCCGGCTGCCAGCCTGCGTTGAGCTGACCGACCACCACACCCGCCAAGATCAAGAACTGGCGGCTTTTGGGCTTACCTCGGCGCTAGCCCTCGAGGACTTCACCGTCGATGCGACTTCGGGTTCCATCGCCGACGTCGCCTCTTCCGTGGTCACTGCCGTCGGCTGGCACTGACCCTCGACCTTCTACGGATGGTGCCGGCGTGCGACGCCCGTAGCAGGAGGGCGATCCAGCTGCGGTAGGGCTTCCACCTCTCGGCAATGCGGACCAGTGCCTCGGTGCCGGTCGTCCCGCTCTCAAGGGTGTACGCGTCGGCCATGGCGGCGTGCAGCCGGGGTTCGTGGCGGGGGAACACGTCGGGGTGTCCGGCGCCGCGTACAAGGATGAGCTCGGCAGAGAACGGGCCGATGCCCGGCAGTTCCCGCAGTGCGGCGAGGGCGTCCTCGGCCGGCAGCGCGCGCAGGCGGGCGGCGTCCAGTTCGCCGGCGGCTGCGGCTTCGGCCACGGCGTGCAGCCGCCGTGTCTTCACCTCGGTCAGGCCGGGAAAGCTCGTGATCGTCCGCAGGACCGCCGGTGCGGGGAAAGCGAACAGCTCTTGGCCCGCGACCTCGACGCGCTGTCCGTGCCGCCGGGCGAGCAGGGTTTTCACGGCGGCGGCGTGGCTCATACGGACCCGCTGGCCTACGATCGCCCACGCCGCGGCCTCGTAGGGCGAGTTGAAACAGACTGGCCGCAGGCCGGGGAACTCCCGCATCAACTCCGCGACCACCGGATCGGCAGAGCTCAGCTCGGGAAGGCGAGTGCCGTCCACGTCCAGCGAGAGGATACGCGCCACGTCGGCGGCGGCAGCCTTGTCGCGGGGGTCGCCGGGCGCCACGGGCGATGCCAGACCGGTGCCGTCGGCGTCGGCGGGGTGGAGCACGATCTCAGCCCGCACCGCGCCGGCCGCCCCCGCAGCCGCCGTCTCGTCCTGCCGCACCGCGGCGGTGACGGTGAAGCGGCCGTCGTCCGAGGGGAAGGCCAGCCGGAGGATGCCGTCCTGCCCGCCTCGGTAGGGGGCCGGGGTGAAGCCCTCGAGGAAACGCAGGCCGGCCGCGAGCGAGAACGGGCCCTGGGGGGTGAAGACGACGGCCGTCATGGTCAGCCTCCGTGCACGGTGAGCCGGTAGCCCTCGGGGCCGGTGAAGGTGAACATGGGGCCGAACGGGCCGTCTTGGAGCGGAGTGACGTCGACGCCGGCGCTCACGAGCTGCTCGTGCACCTGTGCGGCATTCGTGGTCCGCAGCCACAGGGCCACCCCGAGTCCGGGGCGCGTGTCGCCGTCCAGGTCGACACCCGGGAGCGGCTCGCGGACGGCGAACGGGATGGGGCTGCCGGCGAAGACCACCGCGCCGGGCGGTGAAGAGGGCGCACGGCGCATACCGAGGTGCCCTTCGAAGAAGGCCGCTGCGGCCTGCACGTCCTTCACCTGCAGAGCGACGAAGTCGGGGCCGTCGACGGTGGCGGGCATGGTTCCTCCCAGAACTTTGATGTCAACACTTTGACATCGAGACCGTAGGGCCACTGCTCGGGTATGTCAAAATGCTGACATGGAAGACCGTGCGCCGATCCCCCTGCCCCACCCCGCCCAAGACGTCACCGAGCACGTGGGTTACCGCCTCAAACGCGCCTCGGCGGCCCTGCGCGGTGCCATGGACAAGGCCCTGCGCGACCACGACCTCACCGTCCCGCAGTACTCCTGCCTCGAACTCCTCGACCAGAAGCCGGGCCTGTCCAATGCCGACCTGGCCCGCGGCACCTTCGTCACCAGGCAGTCCGCGAACGTCGTCCTGCGCGGCCTGAAAGAGGCCGGTCTCATCACCCGGCCCGCCACCACCGACCACGGCCGGGCCCTGCCCGTCCACCTCACCCCCGCCGGACAGGAGCGCCTGCACGCCGCCCGTGCCGCCGTCTACGCCATCGAAGTACGCATGATCAACGCCATCCCGGCCAAGCGCCTGGCAGCGCTCCTCGCGGACCTCGACACCATGACCGAGGCCCTCGGCGAGTGAGCAGACAGGGCAGGCGAGAGTCACCCCTGGGGGTTGTGTCGCGCACGCGCTCGGCGTCACTTCTGCACGTGGGCTCCCCGACTGCGACGACCCGGCCCCGCCTGTGGGTCCGGGCGCCCGGCGAGGCGCCCCCGCGGTTCGGCGCCCGGGGGCCGAGAGCGGTACCTGGCCAGCGGTGATCTCCGGCACCGAGGCGTACTTCGAGCGCGAGATGGGGCCGATCTCCCCCGTCCGGGCCGTGCCCGCGCCCCGCCTCTCCAGGGATCTGAAGTACGCCAGTTCACGGGGTCGCGAATGCGCCAGTTCAAAGGAACGGTGCATTCCCGTGCACGGAAAGTCTGTTCGAGAGCTGCCCGGTAGCTAAACAGCCTGTGCATTACGGATGCCTAGTTTGAGGCGTGATGAGGGCGCTGCCCGTCACGTTGTTACTGAGGAGTTGTCCGTGAGGTCGTATTCGCCGTACATCGCCGGACGCGATGTCGAGCCCAGCAAGTGGATCTACTGTCTGCGCGCCAGCGCGCTGCTGGACGACGCGTTCGGCGCGCTGTCACTCAAACGCGAACTGGACCGCGGCGCAGAGCCCGATCCCGACGACACTCGCATTGCCGGCCGGGTGGGGCTGTCCACCCTCGACCAGTCCGAGGCCGCCCTGAAGGCGGCCAAGGAGGCCCAGCGGGAGTGGGTCAAGGTTCCGTTCAAGGAGCGGCTCGCGTTCGGTGCGAGGTTCCACAGCGCGCTGCAGGACCGGGTGGACGAGTTCATCGACGTACTGGTCGCCGAAGGGCACCCCCGCCGGCTGGCCGAGTGGGAGGTCGCCGGGTGCATCACCGGGTCCAGCCCCGAGACGCTGGCGGCGAACGCGGAGATGATGGAGTTCTCGCAGCGCATCGGACAGCGCGAGGTGCGCCTGGTCCGCAAGGCGGACGGCGTGGTCTGCCTGAGCCCCCCGCAGAACGCCGCCGCGTCGAACTCGCTGCTGGGCATACCCGCGCTGATCGCCGGCAACTCCCTCGTCGTGAAGGCGCCGCGGAGCACCCCCCTGGGTGTCGCGTGGGCCTGGCGGGAGATCGCCGCGCCCCTGCTGGAGGAGATGGGCGCGCCGGCGGGGACGCTCAGCCTCGTGTGCGGTCCTCCGCGGCCGATCCTCGACCAGTGGCTGAACAGTCCGTACGTGGACGACATCATGTACTTCGGTGACAGCGTGCGCGGCGTCGAGCTGGGCAACGAGTGCAGCCGTCACGGCAAGAAGCCGATCCTGGAACTCGCGGGCAACGACGGCGTCCTGGTGTGGAAGGACGCCGAGCTCGACCTGGCCGCACGGGCGCTGAGCGAATGCTTCTACGGGTCGAGCCAGATCTGCATGGTGCCCAAGTACGTGCTGGTGCACCCCGACATCGCCGACGAGCTGAGCGCCCGTCTGGTGAAGCTCGTGGAGGAGCTGCGCCCCGGGCGCCCGGAGGCCCCCGACGCGGTCCTCTCGCCGGTGATGAAGACGGCGGACTTCTTCACCGTCCTGCAGGACTCCCTCGAAGCCGGCGCCACCCTGGTGCGAGGCGGCGAGCGGATGGACTACGACGGCACCATCAGCTCCTCGGGTGTCTTCGTCACGCCCACCGTCCTGCGCGTGGACGGTCTGGAGGCGGCCGAGCAGGTGCGCGCGGTGCGCGAGGAGACCTTCTTCCCCATGCTGCCGCTCGTGGTGCCGAGCCCGGCGTCGGACGCCGAGGTCCTCGCGGACGCCATCGCGTTCATCAACAACAACCCCTACGGCCTGCGCAACTCCCTCTGGGCCCAGGACCCGGGTGTGATCGAGGCGTTCTGCGACGAGGTCGGCAACGGCGGACTCCTCAAGATCAACGACAGCCACCTCGGCTTCGTGCCCTCCCTGCCCACCCACGGCGGCACGGGGCTGACCGGCGGAGTCTTCGGAGAGTGCAACTTCCCGATGCTGCGCACCAGCCACCTGCAGGGCATCAGCATCGCCACCGACGTCATGCCGCGCATCTCCGTCTTCGACAGCGCGCTGCCCCCGGGCCGCACCGCCACCCCCGCCCCGACGGCCGAAGGGGCCGCCCGATGAGCTGGCTGTCTTCCGAACGCGACACCCTGGAGAGGTTCCTGCCGGGCCTGGACAAGTCACTGGCCGCGCTGGCCATGACCGAGCTGGAGAAGGAGGGCAACCCGGGCCTCGCCCTGTTCAAGGACGCCGGCGGTACCGGACTGCTGGTCTCCGACGAACACGGCGGCCTGGGGGCGACCGCGCTGGAGGCGGTCCGCTGCACCCGCGCCATCGGGGTCCGGTCGCCGTCCCTCGCCGTGGCCACCACCATGCACAACTTCTCGGTGGCCTGCCTGGTCGCGCTGGCGCAGCACAGCGAGGGCTTCGAATGGATGCTCCTCGACGCGGTGGCCCGTGACCACCTGCTGATGTCCAGCGCCTTCGCCGAGGGCAACACCAACCAGGGCATCCTCGCGCCCACCATGACGGCCCGCCCCGACGGGACGAACTGGCGGATCAGCGGCACGAAGCGGCCCTGCAGCCTCTCCCGCTCGATGAACCTGATCACGGCGAGTGTCGCTCTGATGCAGCCCGACGGCAGCCAGCAACTCGGGATCGCCGTGATCCCCGCCGACTCGCCGGGGATCACGGTCCGCCCGTTCTGGCAGAGCACCGTGCTCACCGGGGCCGAGAGCGACGAGGTCGTCCTGGAGGACGTGTCCGTCTCGGAGGAGCTGATCGTCCGGCCGCAGCTGGATCCCGATACCAACCTGGACTACCTCCAGACGGTCGGTCTGGTGTGGTTCTCGCTGCTCGTCGGCGCGAGCTACCTGGGCGCGGCGAGCGCGCTGGCCGAGCGGCTGCTCGCCTCCGGCCGGGGCACTCCCGCCATACGGGCCGAGGTCCTCACCGAACTCGAGGGCGCCGCCATGGCGTTGGAGAACGTGGCATCGATCGTCGACGCCGGTCACGTCGGCAACGACACCCTCGCCAAGGCCCTCATCGCCCGCTACACCGTGCAGGGTGCCATCCGGCGCGCGGTGGACACCTCGGTGGAGGTGCTGGGCGGCATGGCCTTCATCACCGCGCCGGAGGTGTCGTACCTGGCGGCGGCGTGCCACGCGGTGCAGTTCCACCCCCCGGCCAAGCACTCGATCGCGGCGGCGCTCGAAGCCCACTTCACCGGTGAAGCCCTCCGGGTCCAGTGACCCCGGCGGCCCCCGCCGCACCGCCGCGTGCGGGGGCCCGCCACCGACACACACTTCCGTACCGATCCAAGGAAGAAGACCTGCATGACCACTTCGGACACACACCCCGATGCCGCCGTCGCAGCCCTCGACGCGGCGGCCGACACGCTGAGCGCCTTCCGGCGGCACCTGAGCAGTGGCCGGGCTTCGCTGGGCGAGATGTTCGGCGGGCACCTGGAGGCGCGTTCACACGGCACCCTCCTGCACACCCGTGGCGGCATCGACTACCTCAACTGCGCGGGCTACGGGGTGTTCATCCTCGGTGCCACCCACCCGCACGTCACCGAGGCCGTCATCGAGCAGGTCCGCACCCACCCGGTGTCCTCCCGGATCCTGCTGGAGCCGCTCGCCGCCGAGGCTGCCCAGGCCCTCGTCGACGTCTGCCCGCCGGGACTGACCAAGGTGCACTTCGTCGGTTCGGGCACCGAGGCCACCGAGACCGCGATCAAGCTGGCCCGCGCCCACGGCAAGCGACGCCTGATCACCACGGTCAACGGCTACCACGGCAAGACCATGGGCGCCCTCAGCGTCACGGCGCGCGGCATCTACCAGGACACCTTCCGGCCGCTGCTGCCCGAGGTCGAGCAGGTCCCGTACGGGGACGCCGCCGCGCTGGAGCAGGTCCTCAAGGACGGCCCCGAGTCCTGCTTCATCCTCGAACCGGTGCAGGGCGAGGGCGGAGTCATCATTCCGCCCGTCGGCTACCTCACCGAGGTGCAGCGCCTCTGCCGCGCCTACGGAACCTTCCTCGTCGTCGACGAGATCCTCACCGGCATAGGCCGCCTGGGCCGCTGGTGGGGTGTGAACGCCGAAGGCATCGAACCCGACGTGATGCTGGTGGGCAAGGGACTCTCCGGTGGCGTCATTCCGGTGGCTGCCGCCGTGGCCACGGAGAAGGCGTACAAGCCCTTCGACAAGGACCCCTTCCTGCACACGTCGACCTTCGCCGCCGCACCGGTGGCCATGGCCGCCGCGAAGGCCGCCATCGAAGCGGTGACCTTCGAGGACGCCGTCGGCAAGGCCGCGAAGATCGGCACCCTCCTACGGGAAGCCATCGCGGCCAGCGCCCAGCGCCACTGCCCGCACCTGATCCGCGAGGTCCGCGGAGAAGGCCTGCTGATCGGCATCGAAGCCCACGACGCGGGCCTCGCGGGCGAGCTGGTGCTCGACCTCCTCGACGCCCGCGTGCTGGTCAACCACTCGCTGAACAACTCCACCGTGCTGCGCCTCACCCCGCCGGCACTGATCACCGACGCCGAAACGGACCAGCTCCTCACCGCCGTGGACGATTCGTTCGCCGCGCTGGGCCGCCGCTTCCCGTCCGCCGACCGATAAGGAACCCAGGCAATGCAGACCGTCACCATCGACGCGCTCATCCATGGCCGCACCGCGACGGACGTGTTCGACACCGTCAGCGACTTCGCCCGCTATCCCGCCCTTGTCGAAGCGGTCCGGCTGGTCCGGGTGGACCCGCCGACCGCCGACGGCGCCCTGCCCAGCTACTGGGAGGTGTACTTCCGCAACGGCATCCTGCGCTGGAGCGAGTCGGACCGGTTCGACCGGGAGAACCTGACCATCGTCTTCGAGCAGACCGAGGGCGACTTCGACGTCTTCCAGGGGGAATGGCGGCTCGCCGCGGACGGAGCGGACACCACCCTGTCGTTCCGCTCGGAGTTCGACTTCGGTGTGCCCAGCCTGGCCAGCATCATCGACCCGGTCGCCATCCGTGTCCTCACCGAGAACATGGAGCGCATCCTCCTCGGCCTCTTCGACGAGAAGGTCACCTTCCGCCACGCCTCGTCCACGCTGGACCGCTCGGCTCGGGTCCCGGCGGCGCCGTCAGGCTCCTAACCGACTGACCTGCTGACCTGCTGACCTGCTGACCGGCTGACCGACCGGCTGGTTGTCCGACCGGCCGAGGTCATCAAGACGGCGTGGGCGCCACGCGGCGAGACGGCTCAACCCCCGAAGTCGTCGATGCCCCCCGCGTGGCCGCCCACGCTTCACCCCGATCACGCCTCGGTTTGCTCCACCCTGTCACGCGCGGCCGACAGACCCTGGACCCCCTCTCCCGGATCCGCCACGCAGGCGCCGCTCGCCCGGAAGGGCTCGGCGAGCTGGGCGAGATAGCCCACCGGGTAGTCGGGCTTGTCCGCCATTCCGAGGTCCGCGCTCGTGAACCGCCGGGCCGGATCGAAGGAGTACGTGCCCAACATCCGGTCCCAGATGAGCGTGAACAGGCCGAAGTTGACGTCACCCACCCCCGCCCACTTCAGGTGGTGGAAGCGGTGCCCTTCGTTCAGCGCCAGCACCCCTCGCAGCGGTCCCACGCGGTAGTCGGCGTTGGAGTGCTGCATGAGCAACTGGACGGCGGCCGCGAGGGAGAGCCCGGCGGCGACATCGACCGGGAGCCCGATGACCAGGAGGGGAGCCACGCCGACGGCCAGCTCCACACTCTGGTGCAGGGGATGTTTCATCAGTCCGTTGAAACCGTAGAACCGGCCCACGGAGTGGTGGACCGCGTGGAACCGCCACAGGATTCCCACCTTGTGGCTGGCGAAGTGCACCAGGGTGGTGCCCGCATCCGCCACCAGGATCGCGAAGAGCACCTGGAGGGCGAAGGGCCACCCGTGCGGCCACACGTCGGCGACGGTGACGAAGGCGGCCAGCAGCGGGATGGTCGTCACACTGCCGAGGACCAGGGTCTCGTTGACCACCGCGTGCGCGGCGTCACGGCCGCCGTCCCCGGCAGGCTCGTTCCACTCCGGGAGGTACGGCACGAGGCGCTCGGCCGTGAAGGACGCGGCGATCGCCACCGCGAGGAGTGCGAGCAGCCACAGCCTGGAGGCGCCCGCGGCCAGAAGAGCGATGCCCGCCCCGTTGATTCCCAGCAGCAGGAAGGGGGCGTAGATGTAGCGTACGAAGTCGTTGCCCATGTCCATCAGCGTGCGCCGCGCCGGCTCGACCGGCTTGGACGGATCCGCCGCGCTCTCGGACGGCGGGCCCCCTGTCAGAGCCCGCTGACAGGCCCTCGCCCCGGCCGCCGACCGTACCCACTGTGGGCCAACCGCGTGGTGATCCCCGACTTCGGCCTTTCCCGCGCGAGCCCGCGTCCGTTCTTCCGTCCTCCTTACGAGAACCTCGGAGTCGCATCACGGGCTGATCCCCGTCCGGCCGGCGGTCAGCCGCGTTCCGTCCTGCGCGCCGCCCCCGGACCGGGCAGCGCCTCCGATGAAGGTGGTCACCATGACGTCCCGACGCGAGACCCACAACGTGAGCGACACCGTCTTCCGCGCCGTCTACGACTCCCCCGCCTCATTGCCGGGCCGCCACCGATGGGTGACCCGCGAGGACGACGTGCGCAAGGTCGAGGAGCTGCTGGGGATGGAGGCCGGCACGATCGGCGCGCCGCTCTGGGTCAGCGGGGACACCCGGGAGTGTTCGGCATGCGGCAGGGAGCCCAGCTGGCTCGACATCGTCTCCTCGGCACTCGGCGAGGTGCACGAGCGCAAGATGATCGCCGAAGTGATCCTGGGTGATCGCAAGTACGTCAACGTCGAGGCCCCCGAAGCCATCGCCGGGCTGCGCTGTCACGGCTGCAGCACCCCGATCGAGGACCTGCGCAGTTTCAAATGCCACAACTGGGCCTACGCCTTCGGTGACCTGCAGCGGGTCCTCGACAAAATCGCCTGACGGTGGGCACGGTGCTGTGAGGCCGGGCCTTGGAAATCCCCGGCCTCACAGCACGCGCGCGGACCTACGTCCTCAGCGGCACAGGGCCGTGTCCACGACGCTGTCGAGATGCCTCGTGCCGGCCCCGTCGGTCGGAATGCTGGTCACTGCGACGTTGGCGGCGCGGCCGTCGTCGGTCACTCCGCCCCGGGTCTCGTATCCCGTGATGTCACCACCGTGACCCCAGTAGTCACCGCCGCACGACAGTGGCCTGCTCATGAGCCCCAGTCCGTAGCCGGCGCCGGTGTCCCCGATGGGGACGGTGGTACGCATCTGGGCGAGCTGGGCCGCCGGGAGGAGACGGCCGGCCAGGAGCGCGGTGAAGAACCGGTTGACGTCCGAGTTGGTGGAGATCATCTGACCTGCCGCCCAGCCCGCGGAGGGGTCGATTTCCGTGACGTCGCGCAGGGGTGCGCCTGCGGCATCCCTCCGGTAGCCCTTGGGATGCGGCTCCCGGATGGTCACGTCACCGGGGGCGGGGAAGTAGGTGTGGCGCAGCCCTATGCGCTTGATGACGCGCTGGTCGATCTCCTCGGCGAGGGTCCGCCCGGTGACCTTCTGGACGATCAGGCCGGCCACCACGTAGTTCGTGTTGCTGTACCCCCATTTCTCCCCGGGGGCGAAGTCGGCCTTGTGCTGGAAAGCGAGGTCCAGGAGCTCGCGGGGTTCGAAGTACCGGTGCCGAACCATGTCCTCCTCGACGTACTTCTCGTAGTCGGGAAGCCCGCTCGTGTGCTGGAGGAGCTCACGGACGGTGATGTGGTTTCCGTCGATGCCCTCCCCGCGGACGACGCCCGGAAGATAGGTGTCGACCATGGTGTCGAGGCCGACCTTCCCTTCAGCGACCAGTTGCAGCACGACCACCGCGGTGAACGTCTTGGTGGTGCTGCCGATCCGCACCTGCCCGTCCTTGGGCACCTTCGAGCCGGTGGCCACGTCGCCCACCCCTGCGGTGTACGTGCGGGTGCGGCCCTCGCCGTCCTTGACGCTCGCCAGCGCGGCGGGCAGGCCGTCGGTGTCCACCAGCGCGTTCAGGCCCTGCTGGACGGTGTCCGGCCTCGCGGCGGCGAACGCCGCGGGCGGCGCCAGGGCGCCCATCGCCATGACACCGACGGCCACGGCGACCGCGGCCGACATGAGTCTGCGCCGGCCGATCCGCTGCCGCCCGAGGGAACCCGACCTCTGCCATGCTTGCTCACGCACGAGCCAACTCCTGTGAAATCGTTGGGAAATCAGCGGTATGTACGGGTCCAGGTTGTCCTGATACGGCCGCCCGGGACGATCCTGCTACCGCCCATCTCCAGGTAGGGCTAACCCCCTGCGCGGGGTGGGCCTCACGCGCGCGGCTCGAAGCGCCAGGCCGCGAGCGCCGCCTGGTCGCGCCGGCGTAGCGCGGTGTTGAGGTCACCGAGCGGGCGGATCACGTCGCGGTAGCCGTCGAGCCCGAGCGCGAAGAAGAAGTCGATCACCACGCGGCCGCCGGGCTCGACCGCGAGCGTGCTCACCGAGGCGCCGGGCAGGAACGTCTGCTGGGGCGCGGCCGGAAAGCCGGTGCGGGCGAGCGCCGCCAGCAGTGCGTGGATCCGCGCGGGATCGACCCGGCCGCGCGCGCCGCGGACCTCGCCCCTGACCCACTGCTGGTAGCCGAGCGTGCCGTCGGTCGTCAGGGTCAGGACCTGCCGGCCCCACGGCGCGTCGGCCGCGGTCGGGTGGCCCTGCTCGAAGGTGATCGTACGCACCGCAGGCACCCGCATCGCGGCGAGCGGGGCGTCGTCGGGGCGGTCGTGGCCGTCGTGGCCGTCGTCGTCGGCCTCGTAGGTCACGTCGCTGCGGCCGTCGGGCTGGTGGGTGACCACCTGGCGCAGCTCGTCGCCGTGCCAGGTGTAGACGTCGCGCGAGGTCGGGGCGTCGGTGCCGTCGAAGTGGTCCTCGACCTGGGGCCGGCCGTCGGGATCCGTCTCGGTGCGGGCACGCGCGGTCAGGGTGCCGTCGGCGCGGTGCCGGTCACGCTCGATCACCCGGCCGGTCGCGGTCCGAGTCGTGCGCACCACCTCGTACGGGACCGCGCCGTAGCGCGTGGCGTGCCCGGTCGGCTCGACGCCTTCGTAGATCACCTCGCGGATCGCGCCTGCGTGGAACCGCTCGACGATCGCCCCGATCCCGGTGTCGATCCGCCGCACGTGGTGGGGCCGGCGGGCGGCGTCGGCGGCGGTGAGCTCGTCGTCGGGCTCGCAGCTCTGGTGGGCGAAGTAGCGGGTGCTCATATCCTTGACGTACTCCCCGCCCTAAAGGACGGGGATTCCTACCACGGTCGGCTGACCGTCTCGGTGGCTTCCTGCTTCAACGCGCTGCGCCGGGACTTTCGTCCTGGTCTTACCTGCGCTCCGCGAGGCGTTTAGCCTGTCCGCCCGTCCGGCGGCCAGGATGTTGCGTGCGGCGTTGACGTCGCGATCGTGGACGGTCCCGCACTCCTGACAGGTCCACTCACGGACCGACAGGGGCTTGGGACCGTCCTTGACGCCACAGGCCGAGCAGACCTGAGACGTCGGCTCGAACCGGCCGATCCTTCCGAAGTACCGGCCATGCTTAGCGGCCTTGTACTCCAGCATCCCGACGAACTGCGACCAGCCAGCATCGTGTACGGACTTCGCCAGACGAGTGCGGGCCAATCCCTTGACTGCGAGGTTCTCCACGTAGACCGCTTGGTTGTCGCGGATCAGATCGGTGGAGAGCTTATGCAGCCAGTCGCGCCGCCGGTCCGCCACGCGGGCGTGCTGGCGTGCGACCTTGGCCCGCGTCTTGGCGCGGTTGTTGCTTCCCCTGGCCTTTCGGCTCAAGGTCTTCTGCATCTTTTTGAGCTTCTTCTCAGCTCGGCGCAGGAAGCGGGGGCTATCGACCTTGGTCCCGTCGGCGAGCACCGCGAAGTGCCCGAGGCCGAGGTCGATGCCGGTCTCGGTGTCCAGCTCGGGCAGCACGTCGGGGTTGGTATCCACGACGAAGCTCATGAAGTACCGGCCCGAGGAGTCCTTGACCAGGGTCATGGAGGTCGGTGCGGCCGGGAGCGTTCGGGACCACTTCACCTTGACGTTGCCGACCTTGGCGACGTACACGGTCCCGTTGTCCGGGAGGGAGAAGGCGTTGGCGTTGAAGCGGATGGACTGCCGGGTGTCCTTCTTCGACTTGAACCGGGGTGCGCCCATCTTGGGGCGCTTGCCCTTGAGCCCGTCGAAGAAGTTCTTGTAGGCGGTGTCCAGGTCACGAAGCGACTGCTGGAGGATCACCGACGAGACGTCGGCGAGCCAGGCCCGTTCCTCGGTCTGCTTGGCCTGGGTGATGTGCAGTTTCGACAGTTCCGCCGACTGCACGAACGGCAGGCCGGCCGTGTACGCCTCCCTGCGGGCGCGCAGGCAGTCGTTCCACACCACGCGGGCGCACCCGAACGCCTGGGCCAGCGCACGGCGCTGGGGGACGTCCGGGTACACCCGGTAGGAGTAGCGAAGCTGCATAGTCGTGATCATAGTTGCGGTTGGTCTCATGCCTACAACTGACGAGTTCCGCCGTGGCAGACACGTGGTTTCAGCGATGCACGTGCACTTGGGCTTCGTGACGAAGTACCAGCGCGGGGTGTTCAACGACGAGATGCTGACGCGGCTCGAAGAGATCATGCGCAAGGTATGCGAGGACTTCGAGTCCGAGCTGAAGGAGTTCAATGGCGAACGCGATCACGTCCACCTCCTGGTGCACTTCCCGCCCAAAGTCGCCGTCTCCAAGCTGGTCAACAGCCTCAAGGGCGTCTCGGCCCGATTGATCCGACAGGAGTTCACCGGCCACATCAACCAAGCGATCACGCACGGACACCTGTGGTCGCCGTCCTACTTCGCAGCCTCGTGCGGCGGCGCACCGCTGGCGATCATTCACCAGTACATCGAGCAGCAGAAACGTCCGCTGTGACCTGCGGGTCAGAGCAATCCCGAGATGCATTCATCCCCGGCCTGAAAGCCGGGGCATTCTGCAAGATTCCCGGTAAAGCATCTGGTGAGACGCGACGGTGATCAAGGCTGCCGCGTGGACGGCACAATGATCCGGTGGGCGCCCCGATCAATGTCTTCAGGCTCTTCGACTACCAGCCGTGCCAGCACGGGCTGCTGGTGCGCGTGCTCCGGCCCGCCGCCTCGAACGCTGACCAAGGGGCGTTGGACGGCGCCGACTCCGTCGCCGATTCGGCGACGGAGCGCCTTCGCGCTTCGTGGGAGCGGGGGCACTTGCAGCTCGAATGTCCGCACCCGCACACGTCGAGCCTGGTCGCCGAGATGCAGTACGAACCCGTCGGGGAGGACCTCTTCGGCCCTGGTCGCCGGCAGTTCGGCGTATGGGTGGCGGGCACGAGGTACGGCGCACCGTGGATGGTCCTCGGGACCGCACCGACCGAAGCGGAGTTCTGGCGAGAGGTCCAGGAGGACCCTGACCTCCTCGCCCTCGGCCCCCAGGCGCCCGCCGAACTGCGCCACGTCCATTTCCTCACCGACGAGGACGGCCCATCAAGCCGGCAGTCCTGACGGAGAGCCGGCGGTCCGCCTGACCGGTGCGCGGCGCCCTGCCCTTCTGACCGCACGGCACCGCGAGGCACCGCGCGGCACCGCACATCTATCCATGACCTGTCACATGTGAAATATTACCTGCGCTGCGGCACACCGCCGGGCTCAACTCACGGAAAGGCAAGCCACGTTGCGCAGACTCGCTGCGGTGGGAGCGGCGATATCCCTCGCCGCCCTCACCCTCCTCTCCACCCCCGCGCTCGCCGCCACCCCGCCTCCCGCTCCGCCCCTCGGCGGGCCGCAGGCCGAACACGCCGCCGCCCCGCCGCCCGCTCCGCTGGAACTCCAGCGCCAGTCCCTGCGCCGCCAGGCCCTCGAAAGCGTCGCGGCAGGCGGCGGCGCCGGCCTGCGCGCTGAGGCGGACGGCACCCTCCCCCGTACCGCGAAGATCGACGAGCGGTACGTCGAACTCGCCCAGGAACGCAAGGACAAGGTCTTCGTCATCCTGGCCGAGTTCGGCGACCAGACGGACCCGCGCTTCGGCGGCACTCCCGGCCCCCTGCACAACACCATCGGCAGGCCCGCCCGGGACGACAACCACACCCTCTGGCGCAAGGACTTCGGACGGGACTTCTACCAGCGGCAGTTCTTCTCCACGGATCCCGGATCGGCGTCCATGCGCGCCTACTACCGGCTCCAGTCGTCCGGCCGCTACGACATGGACGGCACCGTCTCCGACTGGGTCAAGCTCCCCTTCAACGAGGCCCGTTACGGCACCGACAACTGCACCGAGCCGGGCCAGTGCCGCACCAACTGGGACATGATCCGCGATGCCACCGCCGCTTGGTACGACTCCGAGCGCGCGAAGGGCCGTACGCCCGAGCAGATCAAGGCGCAGCTCGCCGAATACGACGTGTGGGACCGTTACGACGCCGACCACGACGGGAACTTCGACGAGCCGGACGGCTACCTCGACCACCTGGTCGTGGTGCACGCGGGCAAGGACCAGACCTGGGGTGGCGGCGCCCAGGGCAAGGACGCGGTCTGGGCGCACCGCTGGTTCGCGTACTGGAACCAGGCCGGCAGCGCGGGCCCGGAGGGCAACAAGGCCGGAGGCACGCCGGTCGGCGACACCGGCATCTGGGCCGGCGACTACCTCACGGGCGGCGAGAACAGCGGAGCCGGGCTGTTCTCCCACGAATTCGGCCACGACCTGGGCCTGCCCGACCTGTACAGCTCCGACGGGGACAACAGCGTCAACTTCTGGTCCCTCATGTCTTCGGCGTCCTACCTCGGCAAGGGCCCGAACACGACGGGCGAGTTCCCCGGCGACCTCGACCCGTGGAGCAAGCTCCAGCTCGGCTGGCTGGAGTACACGGAGGCCGACGCGGGCCGCAAGACACGCGCGGTGCTGGGCGTTTCCGGCTACAACACCGAGGACCCACAGGCCCTGCTGGTGCACCTGCCGCCCTCGGTGACCCGTACCGAGCTGACCGACCCGTACGAGGGCGCCAGCCAGTGGTGGAGCGGCACCGGCGACTTCATGGACAACACCCTCGGCCGTACGGTCGACCTCACGGGGGCCGGCTCCGCCCGGCTGAACGCCCGCGTCTGGTACGACATCGAGCAGGACTTCGACTTCCTGACGGTGGAGGCGTCCACGGACGGCGGCACGAACTGGGCGCCGCTGCCGGGCACCGTCGACGGGGCCGCCATCCCGGAGAAGGGGGTCTCCGGCACCTCGTCCGGCTGGCGGGAACTGGGCGTCCCCCTGGACCGGTTCGCCGGGCGGAGCGTCCAGCTGCGGCTGCGCGTGACCTCGGACAGCAACACCCACGGCAAGGGCGTCACCTTCGACGACATCCGGATCACGGCGGACGGCGGCCGGGAGCTGCTGCGCGACGGCGCGGAACAGGGCGCGAACGGCTGGACGGCACACAAGTGGTCGCGCACGGAGGGCCGGACGGGCATCGCGGAGCACCCGCGCGCGTATTTCGCGGAGAACCGCCGCTACACGGGCTACGGCAGCCTGCTGAAGTCCGGCCCGTACAACTTCGGCTTCAGCGGGGACAAGGTGGAGTTCTACCCGTACCAGCAGGGCGTGCTGATCTGGCTCTGGAACACCGAGTACAGCGACAACACCACCAAGGCCCACCCGGGCGGCGGTCTGCTGCTGCCGGTCGACGCCCGTCCGGAGCCGCTGCGGTTCGCGGACGGCGTCCTGCTGAACGCTCGGGCCCAGACCTTCGACGCGCCGTTCTCCCTCCGGGCGAGTGACCGGATCGTGCTGCACAAGGCGGGCTCCCCGGTGGTGATCCCGTCGCGGCCGGGCGTCGCGGTGTTCGATGACCGCCACGGCTCGTACTGGAACGCCGAGCTGCCTCAGCTCGGGGTCCGGGTCCCGGACACCGGAACGCGGATCACGGTGGAGAAGGAAGCCTCGGGCGGCGCCCGCACCACCCTCCAGGTCAGCCCCTCCCCCTGACGGACCCAGACCGTTGCGAACGGCTCCGGCCGTTCGCAACGGTCTCTTCCCGGCTGTCGGCCCGCCGTGGGAGCGGACGCGGCGCAGCCGGGGCCGTGGGTCTGTGACTCCGCCCACCCTCCCTTGACCTGCGAAGGAAGGGTTGCCTAATTTCGATGCCATGGCCCCCGACGCCCCCGCCCCTTCCCCCGACGCCTCCGGCGCGCCCGCGCTGGTCGACTTCGCGGTCGACCTCACCTCGCAGGAGGTGCTCCGCCGCGCCCAGGTGATGGCGGCGCTCGGCCCGGACTGGGATCCGATCGACGTGCTGCTCGGCGAGGAGGCCGCTTACGACCTGCTGTACTCCGGACTCGACGCGGGGCAGCAGCGCCTCTACGACGATCTGGTCGCGGCCGGTGTGCTGCCCGCGCGGGGAGACGGCCGTGCTGCCGATTGACCCGCAGGCCGACCCCGGGCGCCGTGCCTGGGTGGCCTGCCCGAAGTGCGCGGACGCGCGCGGCTGCGAGCCCTGCGAGCAGCGGCGTACCTGTTCCACCCACTGGCGCTACCTGCTCACCAACACCGGCAGTCTGCTCCACCTCCAGTGCCCCGCGTGCACCCACGTCTGGGTGCACGAGACCGGTTTCGGCGCCACCCGCTCCCTGTGGGACCGCGTCCTGGGTGCTCTGCCCGGTTCCTGAAGCGTGCCGGGCCCGTGTGCCGCCTCGGCCCCGCCGCAGGCCTGCCTCCGTGCGGTGCGCTCCCCCGGCCGGCCGGCGGTCAGGCGACGACGCGACCGCGCAGGATGATGCGGCTGGGGTGGGCCAGGGCGGAGGGGTCGAGCGTCGGGCCGGTGTCATAGGCGACGAGGTCGGCGGGCGCCCCGTCGACCAGGCCGGGCAGACCGAGCCAGGAACGGGCCGCCCATGATGCTGCGCCCACAGCCGCTTCGGCCGACAGACCGGCGCGGACCAGCCATGCGACCTCCGAGGCGACGGTGCCGCACGGGAAGCTGTCGGTGCCGGCCAGCACGGTGACGCCGGCCTCGTGCGCGGCCCTGACGTTGGGCAGCATCCCTCCCATCCGGCCAGCCACCAGTCCCTGCCGGCACTCGGCTCCGCGGCGCGCCGTCGGTCCGCCCGGCGCCGAAGACGCCGAGCGTCGGAACGAGCGCCGTGCCTTGAGCGGCCATCCGGTCGATGAGGCCGGGGTCCAGGTGCATGCCGCGCTCCAGGCTGTCGACACCGGCCAGAACGGCGTTCCGGCTGCCGTCAGCCGTCTGGCAGTGCGCCGCCACCCGGCCGCCGATCGCATGCACGGCCTGTACGACAGCGCCGAGGATCTCCGGCGGCAGTGCCGGTTCATCGTGTTTCCAGTCGGCGATGACCTTGCACCAGCCCGAGGAGGCCTGGGCTTCCTCGACGGCGGCGCGTACGAGGTCGGCCTCGCTCACGTCCCGGCCGAAGCCGGGGAAGAACCGGCCGGGGGTGGCCAGCCAGCGTCCGGCCGAGCGGACCCGCGGCATGTCCGGGTCCTCGTCCACCCAGTCCGGGATGCGAGCGGCCGATCCGGGGGTGCGCACCAGGAGCACCCCGGCGTCGCGGTGATCGGTCAGGTGTCCACGGAGCACCTCGTCGCGGAACGGCTGCATGCCAGCGGTTGGCGGCTTCGCCCAGGGTGCGCCCGGCGCCCTCGGCCACGAAGGTCCACATGGCCGCGTCGAAGTGGAAGGCCGGGTCCACCTCACGGAGGAACCAGGCGCGCAGCGTCTGGCTGCAGCGCTGCCCCGGGGGCAGGACGGTGTCGGCCGTCAGCGGCTCGGTGAGTTGGCGGCCGACCGCGCGGCGGGGTGCGGGTGGCGGGGAGACGTGCCGTCGAGGACGGCTGCGAGCGTGAGCAGACCCGTACCGATCATCTGCGGGAGATCGTCGAGTAATGGGCCTGGCCGTCGGCGAACTGCGCGGAGCCGGCCGCGAGGTGGACGCCGAGATCCTGGCGCACATCTCGCCGGCCCGCAGCACGGTGGTGAACCACTACGGCTCGATCACCGTCGACTACGAGCACGAACTGGCCCAGCTCGACGAGCGGGGACACCGGCCGCTGCGGACCGTGGCCATGGACGATCCCGGAGCCGGGCTGTAGTAGCAGTAGCCCTCGGCGCCGCCTCCATGCGGGCGGCGCCGAGCCCGATCGGCGGTGAATCGCCCCACTGTGACTGCGGCAGCGCAGGGCAGCGGGGCGGGTCAGGAGGGGTGGGAGCGGACGGTCGCCCAGACCGCCGCCGGGTATGTCGTGTCTTCGCTACGGGCAGCTGGTGACGGTGTCGCCGGGGCCGGGGCCGGGGGCGCAGGTGTCGCTTCCGGGCCCGCCGTTGAGGGTGTCGGCGCCGTTGCCGCCACTGAGGATGTCGTTGCCGGGCTCGCCGTTGAGGGTGTCGTTGCCGTTGCCGCCACTGAGGGTGTCGTTGCCGGGCCCGCCGTTGAGGGTGTCGGCGCCGTCGCCACCGCTGACCGAGTCGTTGCCGGAACCGCTGAAGACGGTGTCGTTGCCGTTGCCCGCGCTGATGCTGTCGTTGCCGCCGAATGAGCAGATCACGTCGTTGCCGGCAGTGCCGACGAGGCTGTTGGCGGCGCTGGTGCCGAGGATCGTGCAGCCGTGGGCGTTGTTCACGGTGGTGTTCGCGGTGTCGGTGTTGTTGGCCGGCACGGGGTCGGATTCCGTGGCGCTGACCGTGGCGGTGTCGGAGATGGAGCCGGTGGCCGTGGGTTCGACGACGACGGTCACCGTGGCGCTGGTGCTGGGGGCGAGGGTGCCCAGGGTGCAGGTGGCGCTGGTGGATGTGGTGGTGCAGGTGCCCTGGCTGGGCGTGGCCGACACCAGGGTCGCGCCGGCTCCGCTGACGGTGTCGGCCAGCGTGACGCCGGTGGCCGACAGGGTGGTGCTGGTGTTGGTCACCGTCACGGTGTAGGAGGCTTGATCGCCCAGGCTGACGGTCGCCGGCCCGGTCTTGGTGACGGCCACGTCCACGCCGACAGGGGCAGCGCCATCCTCGTACCGGGCCAGCCCGAAGTCAGTGCCCGCCTGGCCGGCGGCGACGATCTTGCCGTCGGTCTGCAGCGCCACCCCCCGAGCATTGTCGAATGTGCCGAAGTCGGTGGTCACCGTGCCGTCGGTGTCGAACGTGGTGTCCAGGCTGCCGTCGGTGTTGTAGCGGGCCAGCGCGAAGTCGCCCGGCCCGCCGGCGGCGACGATCTTGCCGTCGGCCTGCAGCGCCACCCCGTTGGCCTGGCCGGCGAAGGCGGTGGTGACCTTGCCGTCGGTGTCGAAGGTGGTGTCCAGGCTGCCGTTGGTGTTGTAGCGGGCCAGCGAGAAGGCGGTCGACCCGCCGGCGGCGACGATCTTGCCGTCGGTCTGCAGCGCCACCCCGAAAGCCCTCTCGGTGCCGCCGAAGTCGGTGGTGACCTTGCCGTCGGTGTCGAAGGAGGTGTCCAGGGTGCCGTTGGTGTTGTAGCGGGCGAGCGCGAAGTCGAGGTTGCCGGCCGACTCTCCCTCCCCGGCGGCGACGATCTTGCCGTCGGCCTGCACCGTCACCCCGTGAGCCTGGTCGAAGCCGAGGGCGAAGTCGGTGGTGACCTTCCCGTCGGTGTCGAAGGTGGTGTCCAGGCTGCCGTCGGTGTTGTAGCGGGCCAGCGCGAAGTCGGTGTCGGTGGCGCCGCCCGTGTCCGTTCCGCCGGCGGCGACGATCTTGCCGTCGGCCTGCAGCGCCACCCCGAGAGCCTCGTCGCCGGCGAAGAAGCCGGTGATCACCTTGCCGTCGGTGTCGAAGGTGGTGTCCAGGCTGCCGTCGGTGTTGTAGCGGGCCAGCCCGAAGTCGAAGCCCGCCCCGCCGGCGACGACGATCTTGCCGTCGGCCTGCAGCGCCACCCCGTTGGCCCGGTCGTTGCCGCCGGCGAAGTCGGTGGTCACCTTGCCGTCGGTGTCGAAGGTGGTGTCCAGGCTGCCGTCGATGTTGTAGCGGGCCAGCACGAAGTCGCCCGCCCCGCCGGCGCCGACGGCGACGATCTTGCCGTCGGCCTGCAGCGCCATACCTCTGGCTACGTCGTTGCCGCCGGCGAAGTCGGTGGTCACCGTGCCGCCGGTGCCGAAGGTGGGATCCAGGTCGCCCGGCGCCGCCAGCGCGACCCCGGGACAGCACAATACGAGCGCCGCGCCCATGGCCGCTGCCGCCCCGACCCGGCTGTTCCTCGACCACTGCCCGCCTGTGGCACGTCTCGTACGTCGTCTGAACGCGAAGAGCAGATCAGGAAGAAACGTGGACATGGCCATTCAAGCTGCCTTTCGTCTTCGTGCCGCCACTCGCGCCACCGCATCCAGCGGTCATCGCAGCGACGCCACTTCTCGCGGGTACCTCGTGCACTCGCTCGTTGGCAGATCCCAGTAGGACGGCACACCGACCCGGGACGCTCACAACCACAGCTATTCCTCGCCACCCTGATGACGCTTCATGGGTTCGGCCAAGCGATGTCCAGCAGCGCCTGATCAGCCCAGTCATGACCTATTGCCCGACGGGCCGTCGGCGATCACCGAGACGGCCAGGCCCGCGCGCAGGACCGAGCAGGGATCATGAGGACTGGTGGGACGCCGCACAGTCGCGGCGGTCGGGGGGCGTTTCATAGGTGTTCGCTCGTGAAACACGGCGGCGTCCGCCGATCAAGCTGCAAGGTGGCCGTCCAATACCACACCGCCCGCTTCCGGCTCGTGACCCAACTCGCCAAGGCCCTGAACGTACCGACCCCCGCCCTGCGCAAGCCCGGCCGTTCGGTGATCTTACGGGCGCCTCACGATTCAGGATGGGCCAGCCGGCCGAGCAGCTCCACCGCCTCGTTGACAGCGACCGGCTGGAAGAAGCGCGCGTCGGCCTCTTCGACGGCGGCGATCGCGCGCGGCGCCAGCTCAGCGCCGGCGTCGGTGGCCCGCAGTCGCTTGGCGCGGGTGTCGGCGGGATCGACCTCGCGCTCGATCAACCCCTTGGCCTCCAGGGCGCGCAGGACCTGCGAGGTCATCTTGACGTCGGTGCCGGCCTGGCGGGCCAGGGCCAGTTGGTTGGGCCGTTCGCCCTGCGTGTTGAACCACCAGGTGCAGGCCAGCAGCACGAACTGGACGTGGGTGAGGCCGAGCGGGGCGAGGGCCGCGGCGATGCCGCGCTGCCAGCGCAGCGTGGCGTGCCAGAGCAGGAACCCGGGGCTCTCGCCCGGTGCGAGGGCCATCAGTCGCACGCCAGGTCGACGAGGGCGGCCATGGTCGAGGGCCAGTCGGCGGTGATGGCCGGGCCGATTTCGGGGCCGACCTCATCGGCCGCCACCCCGGTGATCTCCATCCGGTACGTCACCCGCGTACGCAGGCGCTCGCCCCGGTCGAGCCGGTGGACCGTGCGCAGGACCAGGCCGTCGAACCGGGCCTCGTCCACGAACAGCTCGTCGGCGGCCGCCTCGGCGATCCGCAGGTGCACCGGGTCCGGGCCTGCCGGGTTCATCACGATCTCGGTCCCCGCGGCGAACGGACCGTTGATCTCGATGCTCTCGATGTCAGCGTTCCACTTTCCCCAGTTCTCGACGTCGGCCCACAGGCGCCAGATCGCCTCGGGCGCGGCAGTGGTCTCGGTGCTGTGCTCGTACGTCCACATCAGGCGGTCTCCTCGGTCCGAAAGTCTTCGCACAGATTATCTGCGCGCAGCCTATCTGTCCATGAGCATCCCGGAGAATCCCGGCCCCGGGTGTCAGGCGCGGAGAGCGGCGTCGAGCTCGCGAATGAACTCCCCCACGCGCCCGCCTCCGGGCGGTGCGGCCGGCAGACGGCCGAGCACCGCGGTGACCTCGGTTGGTGCGTGATGACGCGCCCATTCGAGGGTCCCCGCGGTGACGCGCCGGTCTTCCCCGGATGCCAGCTCTTCCGCTCGCGCCGCATGCGCCGCCGCACCGAGAATGTGTTTCACCTGATGCGCGCTCGCCTTGGGATGAAGGTACGCAGCGGCCGCCGCATGGCTCGCTGCTCGTGCGGCGTCGACCGCAGCGGGTGAAGCGGCTTCTCGCGCCGCTCTGTGCGCCGCCCACGCACTCTGCCGCAGAGCGCCGGTGCGCCGGCCGCCCCCGGCGAAAGCGTGCGCCGCATCGATGGCGTCGCGAGGGCGCGTGTCGGCGGGCAGGCTCTGTTCGAAGATCGACAGCACCCTGCGCGCGCAGTCTGCGGCGTAGCCCGCGATCCGACGGAGTTCGTGTTCGCTCAGCTCGATCTTGTCCGACTCGGTTGGCACGGCTCAATCTTGCCGCAGCCAGCCCGTCCCCTCCGCAACCGCCGTCGTGAGGTCGTGCGCCACCGCGTGCTCCGTTGCCCGCACCTGACATGCTTCGTCTCATGTTGATGGTTGATGTCCTGGCAGACGTGGCGAAGACGGGTCGGCTGGGGCCCGTGTTCATCGGAGCCGACTGGGGCGACGTGGTCGCAGCCCTCGGTGAGCCGTGGGATGCCGGATCCATGAGCGGGGACGGCGAGTTGCCGCGTCTCTTCGGCTACGGGGACCTTGAGCTGAGTGTCTGCCACTGCCGGAAGGTCTCTCTCATCTGCATCCAGACCTGGCGCGACGCCGTCGCGCTCCCCCGGCCCGTGGTCGAGGGGACGGGGACCTTCCCCGCGGGGCTCACGTACGCGGAGGTGGTTTCCGCCCTGGACGGCGCCGGCTGCGCCTGGGAGCCCTACCCCGCGCTGACCTTCGGTGATCAATGCACGCTCGTGGCGCTCCCGTCAGGAGCGCACTTCACCTTCGAGATTCCCGAGGATGAAGAGCCCGTGCTGAACGTCGTGGGCCTGCCGGGCGACGGACACGACTGCTCGGCACGGGCCACAAGCCGAGATCACTGACGAGCGTGCCGTCGCTATCCGAGGGGGATCCGGCCGCTCGGATGGTCCTTCGCCCTGCACCACCAGAGCGCTTCGCCTTCGTGCGTGACGGCGTGCAAGCCCTTGTCGTGTTCCGGGCAGAGCGGCCACAGCCGGCCGTAGCGGTCGGCGAGGTACGTCTGGATGGCGTCGGCCACTTCCGCGCGGACCCCGGCGGGTTCGAACGACTGGATGGCCGACTCGGCCACCGTGACGATCCCCGCCGGAAAGTCGGTCGAAGGATGGGTGAGTTCCGGACGGATGCCGATACGGAGGTCCGTGTCCCGCTCGGCGGAGGCGGCCACCGGGGGGAGCGCCTCCAGGACGCACCGCGCCTTCCGCTCGAACGCGATCCGCGCGAAGCGGTCCGCGGGCAGCTCCCCGTGCTCGCGGTAGACGTCCCGGATCCAGTCGGCCGGCCGGCTCTCGGCGATCTGCCAGCCCAGCTCGGATTGGACGCGCTCCAACCACTGCTCGAAGAGCTGTTCGTAGCGGAGCTCGCGCTCGTTGCCGGCCATGTGGTTGTCCACCTCTCGATGGTAAACGAATCGGCTGACCCGGCCGGAGGGGCCGGGTCAGCCGCGGGTTCCCGCTCGAACCGTCAGGGCGGCTCAGCGGGGGTCAGTGCTTTTCGGTGCGGTCAGTAGCGGTAGCTGCCTCCGCCTCCGAAGTTCTGGAACCGGTCCCAGTAGTACTTCTGGTAGCCGACCTGGGCGGTGCCGCGCGCGTGGAACTGCACGGAGTCCCCCGGGTCGTTCCAGCACGTGAAGCCCCAGCAGCTGTGCTTGCCCCGGGCTCCGTTGCCGTACCAGTAGCCGTGGAAGTTGTACCAGCCCAGTTCGCCGTGGCTGTAGCTGCTGGCGAAGACCCGGTGTCCGCTGACCGACAGCTCGTAGCGCCAGCCGGCGTAGATGTAGGCGCTGCTCCAGCCCCTGCGGAACCACATGTCCCACTGCAGCGAGCACTTGTGCGAGGACCTGTCGCAGATGCGGCGCATGCGGACGCAGTTGAAGGAGTTGCAGTCCGTCTGCACGCGCTCCATGAGCGCCGTGCCGTCCAGGTCGTACTTGTTGCGGGGATCGGCACAGGCGTACTCGTACCGGTTGCAGCTGCCGCCCGCGATCGGGTCGATCGACAGGAAGCGGCCGACGGCCGGGCTGTAGAGCCTGGCACCCATGAGGGTGAGTCCGGCGGGCGTCTCGGTGGAACGCTGGTGGCCGCCCAGCCAGCTGTAGCGGCTGGCCGTCTGGCCGGCACGGGCGTTGCCGTACTCGTCGTGGTCCAGGGCGACCGGGGGCTGGCCGGCGTCCAGGGGCAGCTGCAGGGCCACGTCTCCGTGGATGTTGGTCAGCTGCAGGACGGTGCTTCCGGTCTTGCCCGTGGTGGCCGCGAGTCCTCCGGCGAGGCCGTCGACGTTGCGGGTCAGGGCGCCGGTGGAGATGTTCTCCACGATCCACCGGGGGTTGTCGCCGTCACCGGCGTAGTGGTTGACCTTGGACGCGGTCTGGGTCCACGTGGAGCCGCTGCCGGTCTCCACCGTCCAGGAGCGGTACCGCAGGGCGGGATCGAGCGCCCAGGTCTGGCGCGTGCCGTTCGCGGTGTGCTGCTGCGCGAGGTCGTTGGCGTAGTAGCCGAGCGTGGTACCCGGCAGAGCCGTGGTGCGGCCGAACGCGTCGTAGGCGTAGCCCGTGTCGACGAGCCGGTCGGCACTGTCGTGGGTGTGGGTGGTGGTGGTGCCTCCGGTGGTGGGGCAGTCCGCGCCGGGGGCTCCGGTCACGGCGGTCAGGGACTTGCGGTTGGCGCGTGCGTCGAAGGTGTAGTCACGGCGCGTGCACAGGGTGTTGGAGGTGTCGTCGACGCCGGTCAGGCGGCCGATGCCGTCGTAGCGGTAGTCCTGGGTGGACCAGCCCGCGTGGGACGCGGCCTGACCGTGGATCGTCTCGTTCACCGTGTCGGAGTAGACGGTGGTTCCGTCACTGTCACGGGTGTAGGTGCGGGCTACCGCGGCCCCGGCCGGGTCCTGCGTGACCGTCGCCGAGTAGCCACCGGGCAGCTTCTCGGTCACGACGGAGCCGTTCGGTCCGTAGACGGCCTGGAAGGTGCCGGCGACGGAGTCGGTGACCGCCGTCGGCAGGCCCCGGGGCTCGGTGGTGTGGTCGTAGGCGTACGTGACGGTCGAGGGCGCGTTGTCGGCGAGCTTGACCGGCCGGTTGAGCAGGTCGTACTCGGTCGTGGTGGTGCCGCCGTCGGCGTCGGTGTAGGAGATCACCCGGCCGAGCTTGTCGAACGTCTTGGTGACCGAACCGCCGGTCGCCGAGGTGGTCTTCACGGCCCGGCCGGTGACCGGGTCGTACTCGGTGGTGATGTCCGGGACGGCCTGGCCGACCCCGCCGGTGGTCGAGACCTTGGTCGCACGGCCGGCGCCGTCGTAGGTGGTGGTCGAGGTGCGGGTGGACCCGTTCGCCGTGTCGATGGTCTTGGCCGCGTTGCCGAACCAGTCGTACTCGGTGGTCGTGGTCGGCAGCTGCGACGGGTTGGTGCCGCCGCCGGTGATCGCTCCCCCCGGACCGGTGGAGCAGACCTGGTCGGCCCACTCCGGGCGGCCCTGGCACGTGCCGGTACCGGTCGCGGACCAGTAGGCGGTCACGCGGGTCGCCGCGTCGGTGCCGGTGGCACCGGGCGAGCGCTGCTTGACGACGCGGCCCTGGGCGTCGTACTCCGTCGTCTCGGTGATCGAGAGACCGCCCGGGTTCTTGATCACCTGGGTGGGCAGGCCCTTGGCCCAGTCGTACAGGGTCTGTACCGCGCGGGTCTCACCGTGGACGGTCGGGTGCTCGCGCACCTGCGCACCACTGGTGACCTTGGTGACCTGGTCGCTGACCTTCGCGCTGCCGTCCGTGGGGCGGCCCGCGTCGTACTCGGTGACGGTCCAGGGCCGCGCGGTCACCGACGTGCCGGCGGGGACGAGCACGGTGGTGCCCGACTTCAGGTCGGCGGTCAGGTCGATCCGGCGCAGCGGACCGAATTCCTCCAGCTGCCGGGTCCCGGCGTCGTTGTAGACCGTCCGGTTGGCCAGCAGGTCGGCGCGCTCGGCGGTGGTGAGCCGTTCGATGCCGAGGTCGGCCTGGGTGGCCTGTGCTGCCGGGCCGGCGCCGAGGGCGATGGCCCGGTTGCCCGCGCCGAGTTCGCGGACCGGGTTGCCGAAGCGGTCGTACTCGGTGGTGGAGATGTGGCCGCCCGGGGCGGCGAGGTTGGACTCCCGGCCGGAGACCCCCATGTAGTGCACGGTGGCCCGCTTGTAGGCGGCCGCCGTCAGGGAGCTGCCGGTGTGGGAGGCCGGGACGGCGTCGGCGGGGAAGACCGCGGTCGCGTCGGTCGGGGCGTCGAGCTGGCCCCAGGCCTTCACGTCGGCGGTGCCCATCGCGTACGGCGCACTGGTGCCGGTCAGCGGTACGTCGTAGACCACGGCGGTGGCCGCGGTGCCTTCCTCCACGTCGGCGGTGCCCGGCTTCAGGCCGGACCGGGAGGCCTTGAAGAGCATCCCCTCCCCGGCGGTCGCGGCATTGCCGGCCTTGCCGTAGGTGAAGGTCCACGGCAGCTCACCGGGCGGGGTCAGCCGGGTGACGCGGCCCGCGGTGTCGTACTCGTACGCGGTTTTCAGCGCCGGGGAGATCCGCGGGTTCCACGTCTCACGGAGCCGCCCGTCGCTGTCGTACGCGTAGGTGGCGATCTCCTGGGCGGTGGAGGTGGCGGCTCCGGGCGCGGTGGCCCACAGGCGGACGCTCTTCAGCTGGCCGAGGACGTCACCGAAGGCACCCGCGGTGGCGGTGGTGGCGGACGGGTAGACGAACTCCAGCATCCGGCAGCCCTTGGTGGCCGGGGTCGCCGCGCAGGTTGCGGCCTGGGCGGCCGAGGTGGGCGCAATGATCCACTGCGGGAAGGCGACCGCCTTGCCCCCGTAGGTGGTCTTGCCGGAGATGATCTTGGTCTCGGTGTTGGTCAGTCCGTCCCGCAGGGTCGAGGAGACCTGCCAGGTCGGCACTGCGGGGTCGGGCTTGGTGAAGGCGGTCACCGTGCCCTGGCCGTCGGACAGGGTGAAGGATCCGGTGACGCTGCCGCTGAGGACGAGGCCCTCCGCGCCGGGCTCGGGGATCCAGCCGTTCTTCGCCGCGTTGGCGGTGAAGTGCAGTTCGTCGCCGTCGGACTCGGTCACGGCGACCGCGGTGTCGGAGATCCGCCGGATGTGGGAGTAGTCGGCGGTGCCGAGCTCGGCGACGGTGCCGGCCACCCACTCCTTGCCGAAGATGGGCGCCTGGCCCTCGCTGGCGGCGCCCTTGTCCGGGGTACGGGAGGAGGCGGTGCGGGAGACCGAGAGGCCGAAGGCCGAGGCGTCATCGGCGGAGAGGTCGAAGTCGCCGGTGAGCAGGTTCACCGAACCGGGGCCGACAGCGGAGGAGACCGCGCCGGAGGCGTTGCGGTCCACGACCGCGGTCAGCGGCTCCGTCGCTCCGGTGGCCGCGCCCGGTCCGGTGAAGTCGGCCTTGATCTGGACGGTGCCGTCGGGATCGACCGTGTCGGTGGCGTTCCACACCAGCGGCGCGGTCTTGCCGCCCGTGAGCGGGACGGGCCATGCCGTCAGCGGGGTGCCGCCGGCGGTGACGTGGCCGGGCGGGATCTGCGTCCACGCGTCGGCTTCGGAACGCCGCCAGGAGAAGGTCGCGTTGTCGTACTTGGAGCCGTCCGCCTCGGCCAGCAGCGGCAGCCGGCGGGCGGTGCGCTCGCCGTCACCGGGCTGGACGAAGCCGCCCGGACCCGCGTGGAAGGTGTACGCGACCGGCTCGGACTTGTTGTCCGCCTTGTCGACGGTGCGGACCTCCAGGGTGTGGGTGCCGTCCTTGGGCGGAGTGACCGAGATGGCCTTCGCACCGGAGGCGCCACCCGTGGCGACCTTGGTCCAGGTGGTCCCGTCCAGGGACCATTCCAGCCAGTTGTGGTCGGCCGCGGGCGGGGTGACGGTGAAGGTTCCGGCCTGACCGGCGCCCTTGACCCAGCCGTTCGACGGGTAGTCGGTGGAGGTGACGGCGGACGGGGCGGAGGGAGCGGAGGTGTCGACCGTGAAGGTCTTCCAGGCCGACCAACCGAGGTTGTAGTGCGTGCCGTCGTAGGGGCTGGTGCGGAACTTGTAGGTCTTGCCGTTGGTGAGGACCCCGGCGGGCACGCTCACGGAGGCGACCTGGCCGGAGGGAACGAAGGGTGACACCAGCACGTTGCCGACCTGGGTGTCGGTCGCGCTGTCGAAGATCTGGAAGGTGCCGTTGATCTTGTCGCCGTTGGCGTCGGTGAAGGTGTCACGCAGGGTGGGCGTGAGCGAGTTCACGACGTAGGCGCCGCCGTAGGAGAAGAACGGGGCGCCCGCCTCCTGCTTGGTGCCCGTCTTCGGACGGTAGTTGTACGTGACGGTCAGCTTGGGCGGGTTGGCGGCGGCGTTGGCGGAGTTGACCCGCTTCCACTGCTTGATGTTGTTCTCGTCCGTGGCCCGCAGGCCCATACCGGAGAACGCCCACTTGTTGTTCGCCCAGTGCTGGACCAGGCTCGTGACGTCCGCGTTGATCCAGCCGTCCGGGGCCGAGGTACAGGCGGGGTTGCCCTTGGTCTCGGTGGAAGTGGCCATCTTGGTGACCATCGCCGGCTGGCTCGTCCAGCGGGAGGCGGTGGAGGCGTTGTTCGCCGTCCACACCTCCCAAGGCTGAGCGGTGCAGTCGGTGTTGCCGGAGTGGAAGTTCCACAGGGACAGCTGGGCACTGGAGACCAGCGCGTCCGCGACCGGGGCGGTGTTCCAGGTGATGAAGGAACGGGCGGTGCGGAAGGTTCCGTCGCCGTTCTTCGTGCCCGGGTTGCCGAGGTCGAGCTCGGTGTCGTTGGACCAGTCGACGGTCTCGCCCTGCTGGACGTAGGTGTCGAAGAGGTTGCCCAGCGAGGACGTCGAAGGGTCGACGGTCACGGGGTACTTGGTGGCCGCGTCCGAGAGGAAGGCAGCGTCCGGGGTGATGACGAGGTCGACGCCGTCCTTGGCCTTGACGACCTTCAGACCGACCTTCGCGCGGCGGGTGTGCTCACCGGAGACGGGGTCGACGGTGGCGTCCCACATGACCGGTGCCGGCATCGTCGCGGTCTTGTTCGACTTCTTGTCGGTGAACAGCACACTGCCGTCCGCCTGCTGCTCGACCTTCAGACCCTTGGTCTTCAGCGGCAGCGTGTACGAGAAACCGGCCGCGGGCTTCGCCTTCACCTCGACGAACTGCTCGAAGCCGGTGCGGGTCGCCTCGACGACCACGTCCGCGCCCGGCACCGCCTCCGGGTAGGTGGCGCGGGTGCCGTCCAGCGTCGGCGCGGGCAGGCCGCCCCGCCACTGGAGGGTGATCGCCTCGTCGCCCTGGCCGAGCGTGACCAGGTCGGTGGCGGGCGCCTGCTGCGCCGCCTTGAGCGAGGCGGCCTTGGAACCGGACTTGCCTCCGAGCCGCAGGCCCTTGGGGTGGGCCTTGGCGGCGACGGAGCCGTCCGGGGCGGCCAGCAGCGCGACGTCGACGTCACGCCAGTCACCCGACGCACCGTCGCGGAAGCGGATCGGACCGGCCGCCACCTCGGTCGTGAGCGAACCGTCCTTGTTCGCCCACGTCGTGGACGTCTCGGTCCGCTCGGACAGGGCCTCCACCCGCGCGCCGGACAGGCGTGCGGCCACCCGGGCCGCAGCGATGTCCGCTGCCTGCGTGGCAGTCGCCTGCCGTGTGTCGCCGGTCTTCGGTGCCGTCAGGGGGGCGGCGATGGCCGGCGCCGTGGAGCCGTAGAGGGCGGAGACCGCCATCCCGAAAGCCAGCCCGAAGGTGACGGAACGCCGTGAAGCGGAACCTCGGCGTCTGCGGCGCCCCCCGTCGGGAGGCTGGGTCGACATGGGTATCCGGAAGGACAAAGAAACCCCCAGGTGAGATGCAGTGGAAATGCCTGCCGCCTCGAAGTCGTGCAGGCACGCAGGGAAGATATCCACCGGAAAAACGGCCAATCGGGGGCAAGTTGCGTGAACCGTGGGGATCTGCGCGATGAATGTTATTTGATCTTGATTGACTCCTCGTTCGATTGATTCCGGTTGCGTCTGGTTACCGCCGGTTCGACAAAGCACACCCGGCACGGCGGCGCCAGGCTCCGGGGCCGACCGGCCGCCCGGCCGCGGGTGCGGTCGGGCGGCAGGTCGGCCGGTCGGCCACCTCCGGGGTGTCAGGCGGCCGCGCCCCCGGCGTTCCGCTTCTCGGGCCTCATTCGGCGGACTCGGGTGTTCCGAAACGCTCGACGATGAGCGCCGCCAGCACGTCCGGTTGTTCGGTCAGGAAGTAGTGCCCGCCGCCGGCGATTTCCTCCAGCTCGATCTGCGTCGCGTAGCGCTCCCACCTGAGGTACTCGCGCTCGTATCCCTCGGTCACGCTGTCCGCATCACCCATCACGACCACAACCGGAACGGTCAGCCGCTTCTCCTGGTCCTTCTCCGCCTCGATCTGGAAGAGGAGTCCCTGGGTCATGTCGTGCCGGATCACGTTCAGGACGGTCTGCAGGTCGGAGTCGTCGAGTGCTCCGTTGAACCCCCCGATCGATGCCATGTAGGCGTGGAGGGACTCCGCCGGCAAGTTCGTGGCCACTTCCAGCTGGGCCCCCGGGTCGACTTCGGGCAGGGCGGCTCCGATGTACAGGGCGGCCGGGTGCCGGCCCGTCTGCTCGAGCCGTCGCGCCACCGCCACCGCGAGTGAGGAACCGGCGCAGTGGCCGTACAGGGCGAAGGGGCCGCTGATGGAACTGCTGATCTCAGCGGCGATCAGGTCGACGCTGTCGGCCATGGACAGCAGGGGTTCCTCGGGCTGCGTCGGATCGTGACCGGGCAACGCGGCCGCCCACAGCTCCATGCCGGGCGACAGCTCGGCGGCGAGGCCCTGGAAGGCCGCGGCGGTGCCGCCTCCGTACGGGATGCAGACGAGCGTGAAGTCCGCCTCGTGCCGGGTCAGCGGACGGAGGATCGGCTGCTTGCCGTCCGACTCCGCCAGTTCCAGGATGCGGCGGGCGAGCCGTAGCGGGGTGGGGTTCTGGAACACGTCCAGTACCGAGAGTCCTTGTCCGGCCCGGCGGGCGAGGCGCACCGCCTTGACGGAGTCACCGCCCAGATCGAAGAAGTCGTCGTCGGCGGAGATGTCCGAGATCCCGAGGGCATGGCCGAAGGCGTCGATGACGTCCCGCTCCAGGGGAGTCTCCCCGGCCGAACCGCCCGGAGCGCGAGTGCGGGCGTACACCGGCTCGGGCAGGGCTCGGCGGTCGAGTTTGCCGTTGGCCGTCAGAGGGATCTCGTCGATCCCCATGATGGCGGCCGGCACCATGTGGGGAGGCAGGCGAAGCGCGAGGAGACGGCGCAGGTCGGCCGGATCCGCATCACCCGAGCCGTCCTCCAGCACCGCGTAGGCGATCAGCGTGTCGTCTCCGACCGCGTCCTTCCGCGCCACCACGCAGGCCGTCGTGACGCCCGGGCACGCGCGCAGCCCGGCCTCGATCTCTCCCAGCTCGATGCGGTAGCCCCGGATCTTCACCTGGTCGTCCGCACGGCCCCGGTACTGGAGGAGCCCGTCGCTCTGCCGACGGGCGAGGTCCCCGGACCGGTACATCCTCGATCCGGGAGCCCCGAACGGGTCGGCGACGAACCTGCTGGAAGTGAGCCCCGGCCGGTCCCGGTACCCGCGGGCCACCTGGTCCCCGGCGACGTAGATCTCGCCTGTGACACCGGGAGGAACGGGCTGGAGGTTCCCGTCGAGCAGGTAGAGCGCCAGCCCCGGCAGGCTCTGGCCGATCAGGCTCCCGGCTTGGGACGCGCGAGGCGCACTGTCGAGCGCCACGTGGCTGGAATGAACCGTGGTCTCCGTGATCCCGTACATGTTGACCAGAACCGGAGCGTCGTCGGCGTGCAGCCCGTACCAGTCCTCCAGGCGGGCCAGGTCGAGCGCCTCGCCGCCGAACACCACGTAGCGCAGGGCGAGTCGTTCCCCGGTCGCCGGATCGTCCTTGTTCGCTTGGAGCAGCTGGTAGAAGGCCGAAGGGGTCTGGCTGAGGATGCTCACCTTCTCTTCGACCAGCAGCCGCAGGAGCTCGTCCGGCGAACGCCTCGTCGTGGTGGGGACCACGACGAGGCACCCTCCGTGCAGCAGCGGTCCCCACAGTTCCCAGACGGAGAAGTCGAACGAGTACGAGTGGGCCATCGACCACACGTCGGAGGCGCGGAAATCGAAGAGTTCCCGCGTGGCGGCGAACAGGGCCAGGACGTTCCGGTGCGGTACGACCACCCCCTTGGGGCGTCCCGTGGAACCCGATGTGTAGATGACGTAGGCGGTGTTGTCCTGCGACTTGGGGCAGCGGAGTTCGCCGGGCTCCAGGTCGTGGCGGGGAAGACCGGCCAGGCGGCGGAGGGTGGACGCGGCGTCGATTTCCACGGCGGGAACGTCCGGCCGGGAGGCGCCGGCGGCCGCCACGCCCGACGTCGTGAGCAGCAGGAGGGGATCCGCGTCCTGGAGCAGGAACGCGATCCGGTCCTCGGGGTAGTCGGGGTCGACCGGGAGGTACGCGGCTCCGGACTTGAGCACCGCCAGCAGCGCGACGACGAGGTCGACCGTCTGCGGCATCGCGACGGCCACGAGCCGTTCCGGGCCGGCGCCGTGCTGGACGAGCAGCCGCGCCAGTCGGTTCGCCCGGGAGTTCAGTTCCTCGTAGGACAACGACGAAGTCCCGCACTTCACGGCCGGTGCGGCGGGGGTTTCGGCGACCTGCGCCTCGAAGGCTTCGGCGAGGGTGTGCTGCGGATCCGCTGCCGGCGTCGTCCGATGCGGGCGGACCTCCAGGAACCGGCGGCGCTCGGCGGCGTCGAGCAGGTCGACCTCTCCGATGCGGCATCCGGCATCCGTGACCACCTGGTGCAGGAAGGCCTCGAACCTCGCCCGGTGGTCCTTGAGGTCATCGGCGGTGTAGAGGCCCGCGTTGGCGTCGAACCCGAACTTCAGACCCCGTGGCGTTTCGTAAGCGCCGAACATGAAGTCTTCGATCGGGCCGGGCGTGAGGTTCTGGTGCCGGGCGGGGCACTCTCCGAAGGACAGCCCGGAGCCGAGCGACAGGACGTTGGCGATGGGACCGAAGATGCGGGCGTCCCCGTGCTTCCGCCGCAATTCGCGGCGCAACTCCTCGAAGCGGTACCGGCGGTGACCGCGGGTCTCCTTGATCTTGCCGGCGACCTGCTCGATGAGCTCCGAGAAGCGCAGGGTGCGAGGGACGGACAGCCGCAGCGGAATCACGTTGGACACCATGCCCGGAGTGGTCGCCGAAGGTCCCGGCCGGCGGTTCGCCACCGGCATCCCGACGACGACTTCGGCTGACCCGGTGAGGCGACTGACGTATGCGGCGAACGCCGCGATCACCACTCGAGGCAGGTTCGTCCCGTGAGCGCGTGCGCACTCGTACACGAGGCCCGTCAGTTCGGCGGTGGCGTGCCAGGTCTCCCTGACCGGCACCCCCGCCGGCATCATCGAATCGTCGCTCAGGCCGGGTACGTGCTCGATTCCCTCGAACTCGTTCAACCAGTAGCGGCGGTCTTCCGAGAACTCGGCGGACGAGCGGTAGCGCTGATCCTCTTCGACCAGGGAGAGCAGGGTGTCGAACTGCGTTGCGGGAACGGCCCGATGAGCGGTCAGGGCGTCGTAGACCTCGGCCGCGCGGCGAGTCAGGAGGTGCGTGCTGACACCGTCGGCGCCCAGGTGGTGGAGTTGGTAGAACCAGACGTGCCTTTCCGGGGATATCCGGAGAATCGCATGACGCTGCGTCTCACCCAGGACCGGGTTGAGCGGGCTGTCGACCTTCGCGCTCATCCAGTCCTGGGCCGCCGTCCACGGCTCGTCCTCACCGGTGAAGTCGACGAGGGGAACGTCCACGGACTCGTGGGATTCCACTCGCTGCCAGGGCCCGTCGGCGTCCTCACCGCAGGATATGCGCAGCGCCTCCGCCTCTTGTGCGGTGCGGCGGACCGCTTCCCGAAGTAAGTCAGGGCTCACCCGGCCGGGTATGTCCAGGAACTCGCTGATGGTGTGTGCGAGCTTGGAGTCGTCCAGTTGCAGTCCGTACCAGATTCCGGCTTGGCCTTCGGTCAGCGGGAGCCTGGGTGCAGACGAGTTTTCCATGGTTCAAGAAACCCCGGTTCATGAGGGAATGGCGCGCCCTCTGCCATCCGGAAGGCGCACGCCGATGACCGGATCCATGTTCGGGTCCGTGACCCGAGGGTAATCATTCGATTCCCGTGGAAGAGGAAACCGAAATGCAAATTGAAAGGTTCCGTTTGCATGCACAATCGCGCGAAGTGCCGCCCGCCGGGGCCGTCGACCCCCGGGCTGCTCGTCAGCCGCGCTCGAAGCAGTGCGAGTGGCCGATCACGCGGAAGCCGCGGCGCTCGTACCAGCGTCGTGGCCAGTCCGCCGCATCAGCGGTCAGGAACCGGGTTCCGCAAGCCTTGTCGGCCGCCATGCGAAGGGCGGTGCCGAGGACGGCATCGGCGTAACCGCGCTTGAGGTGTGCCTGCGAGGTGATCAGGTCCTCGATCTGGGCTGTGCCGGTTGCCGGGTCCAGATAGAGGTCGGCCCATGAGGCGACCTCGCCCGTCGCCGTGCGGGCACCGATGAAGTGAACGGCGTCGGCCCCGCGGCGGCGGGCCTCGCGTCGGTCGACGAGGTGACGCAGGACCTCGTCGTCGACGTCCGGAAGGAAGCCCCGCCATCGCCGGGTGAGTGGGAGACGTATCGCGTCGAGGTCCACTTCCTCCGCGCCTCCGCCTGCCGGTACCGGGCCCGCGTGCAGCATGACAAGGTAGGTGGAGTGGGTGTATCCGGCCCGGACAAGCGGCTCGGCGCACGCCGCCCCGACCTCGTCGTCGAGGACGGAGATCAGCCGGTGTGGCAGATGCCCCAGTGCCTGCTCCGCAATGGCGGGCAGCGCCTCGGTGTCCACGGCCGTGTCGATGACGACCTGGTTGTTCGCCCGGGAGTGCGCGAAGGCGTCGTCATACACGGCGAAACCGCCGGGGAGGTCGACGGTACGCGCGGCCTGGCGGCGGGCGAAGGCAGACAGGAAGGTGCTGATCCGCTGCAGTTCTGAGTCCGGCATGAGGGGAGCGTAGGCAGCCGCGCCCATGACCGCCTACGCATTTTCCCCGGGCAGAGCCGCGCGCCGGCGGGCCGAGCACGACCGGACGGTGAGGGGGCCGCCGGGGAGCCGCGTGTGCCGATATTCGTTTCGTGCCGTGTGGGAGGCGCCGTACCGTGGCGCGGTGACGACTCGGATGATCATTCTCAACGGTGGTTCCAGCTCGGGGAAGTCCGGGATCGTACGGTGCCTGCAGGCCGTACTGCCGGATCCGTGGCTGGCGTTCGGATGCGACTCGTTCGTCGACGCCATGCCCGCGAGGATGCAGGCGTCGGACGCGGGGATCACGTTCGCCGCGGACGGCGGGGTGAGCGTCGGGGAGGACTTCCGGGCGCTGGAGGCGGCCTGGATGGAAGGCATCGTGGCGATGGCCCGTGCAGGCGCCAAGGTCATCATCGATGACGTCTTCCTCGGCGGAGCGGCCTCCCAGCAGCGGTGGCAGAAGGCGCTTGGCGGACTGGCCGTGCTGTGGGTCGGCGTCAGGTGTGAGAGCGCTGTCGCCGCGGGCCGTGAGGTCGCACGAGGAGACCGGGTTCCGGGGATGGCAGCGTCGCAGGCGGATGTGGTGCACGAGGGGGTGCTCTACGACCTGGAGGTGGACACGACGCGCTCCGAGTCCCTGCTGTGCGCCCGAACCATCGCCGCCCACGTCAGCTGATCGACATCTCCAGCTGCCAGAACAGCCGGTTTCCCAAGCACTGCGTCAGGTACGGAACACCGTCCGTGTACCCGGATCCGCGCCCATCGCCGAGCATGCGCGCGGCAAGGCTGCGGTGGGCCGACTTCCACCGCTGGTGCCTGCTTTCCAGTCGGCTCAGCGCCGCGTCGAGGCGATGCCACTCCGCCCGGCCGGAGCCTCCCTCCCCACGGAGGTCGAGGTATGCCTGGGCAACCGTGTCGTGGCCGGCGTCTTCGGCTTCGGCTCGTACGGCGGGCACGCTCGTGAAGGCGGCCGACCGCAAGCGCGGGACGGGCGGAACGCCGCACAGGCTCTCGAACCGCTTGTATTGTTCGGACTGAATAGCGCTGGCGCCTTGGGTGTACTGCCGGAAAGCGGAGAATTGCTCCGCCCGCATCGTGGCGGCTATGCGGAAGAGCGCACCGGCGCGCTCGAACATTGCAACCGCATGGTCTATTCGCTCCACACTTTCTTCCAGTCGCTCTGCGCGCAATGCTCCGATGGTCGCCTTCATGTCTGCCGCTATCGCAGTGAAGAGTATTTCGTGGGCCTGCAGGACGCGGATGAAAAAATACTCGTCGTGCAGTACGTAGACGGGCTGGACGGTCACGTCGAACCACCTCCAGGCATCCGTTGCCGGTGGCCGGGGCAGGTGATCGGCGAGATCCTCCAGGCGGGACCGGGTTGCGTGCGCCATCCGTGACGGGAGATCGCCGGCCTCCGACCGGCCGAGGCCCTGCGTCACGAGCCGCAGGGCGTGCCGCAACCGTGTGGCCAGCGTCGCGGGATCCGGGCGGCCCCTTCCCGGCCCCTCGCGCGATCCGCCCGCCGCCTTGATCTCGAAGCGAACGATGTCGGATATGAGCAGGGTGGACATCCGGTCCGCGCTCGGCGCGGAATGCCGTTCGTCCATGAGGAGCTCCAGGACCGGCAGAGCAAGGTAGGTGCGATTCCAGAAACGCCCCTCGTGTTTGTCGAGCGCGCATTCGAGAAAAGCATCGAGGAACGGGCGGTCCGTGGCGTGCCGATGTCGAATGTCACTCAACTGCACCAGAATCCGCTCCGGCAGGAAATGTTTTCCGGTCCGCCGCACGTTTTCCGTGACGGACCGGGCCAGGGAGATACCGTCGGAGTCCACCGGCACCTGATCGGCGGCCGCCCATTTCTTGACCTCCCGATGGGTCGCCCTGTATCGCATCGCGCAGTTCTCAGAGGCCATCGCCACTTGTCTCTCCCAACGTCGTCGTGCATCGCGCTGTCCCGCACGAGGTACCGGAGTCCACTAGGCATGATCGAAAGGCCGCACGTCATGTCTCGGGAATTCGTGTCTTGACAGACGTGAGACGTCCAGGCCCGGGCCGGGCGGGCGGGCCGGGCCAGGCCGGGCCGCATACGGACCCGGTTGAGCCCAAGCCCCAAGCCCGAAGGCCCGAGCCCGAAACCCGAAGCGGCGCTGAAGGCGCAGCGGATAGGGTGACCGGATGATCGAAGTTCGTCGCGCTGGGCCGGGTGACGGGGACGTCCTCGGTGAGATTCACGCCAGGGCCTGGGAGGTCGCGTACGCGCCCTTCTTTGATCCGGAGTTCGCCGCACGCGGTGTCCAGAGCAGGCGGACACGGTGGCACGAGAGGGTCGAACGGGAAACGCCGACGACCCTGCTCGCCGAACACGACGGCCGCCCCCTGGCACTGTCCGCGTTCGGTCCGTCCTCAACTCGGCCGGGACTGGCGGAGATCCACAGCTTCTACAGCCACCCCGACAGCTGGGGCAGCGGCGTTGCCGCGGTCTTGATGACGGAGACACTGCGCCGCGTGCGCGACCACGGATTCACCCGAGTACACCTGTGGACGCTGCACGACACCCCACGATCCCGCCGCTTCTACACCAAGTGCGGCTTCACCGAGAGCGGCAGCGCGCGCCCGTTCGACTTCGGCGATGGCAGCCCACTGGAGCAGATCGAATACGAGCGACCGTGTTGAGCTTCAGCCGAGCTGTTCGGCCAGTCCGACGATGATGCCCTCGGGGCCGCGGACGTAGCAGAGCCGATAGCTGTCCTCGTACTGCGCCAGCTCGCCGACGAGTTCGGCGCCGTGGGTGCGCAGGCGCGCAACGACGTCCTCGATGTCGTCGACGGCGAACATGATGCGACGGATGCCCAGCGTGTTCGCCGGCGCGTCCTTCGGCTCGGGGCGGATCGCCTTCGGCGTGTGGAACTTCGCCAGTTCGATCCGGCCGTGGCCGTCCGGGGTCCGCAGCATCGCGATGTCCTGTCGGACGTCGTCGAGCCCGATGACACGCTCCGCCCAACGTCCCTCGATCGGAGCCTTGCCCTCCAGCTCCATGCCGAGTTCGACGAAGAACGAAATGACAGCGTCGAGGTCGTCGACAACGATGAGGACGTTGTCCATCCGCTGGATCGCCATGCCAGGTCTCCTTGGTGTGGGTACGGCCACGGTGGCCGCACCCGCCGCTGAGACGGAGCGGCCAGGCCGTTCTCGACATCCTCTGCCACATCGTCGGTCGCTGACCGACACCGACACCCGACCGGAGTACCCCGGCGCGCCGCGGACCGCACCTCGGTCGCAGTGTGGGAGGGATGAGCGAGACCGCTTCCCCCGAGCGTCGCCCGCGCCGCAGGCGCTTCGAACCCGCCGTCGGCCGCCAGAGCGATTGCTACTCGGGCTGGGCGTGACCCCTCATCATGGTGCCATGACCATCGAAGTTCGCCCGGCTTCGGTCTTCGAGGACGTCCGCACCCTGCTCGGCCCGAAGTCCCCCGGATCCAACGTCTGCTGGTGCCTGAGCTACCGCATCCCGTCCAAGCTCAACAACGAGCTTCGCGGTGCGGCCCGCGGTGAATACGTCGCCGACCTGTGCCGTGACCAACCCCCTCCGGGCGTGATCGCCTACGACGACGGCGAGCCCGTCGGCTGGGCCGCCGTGGCACCGCGCTCGGACACCTCCTTCGCCCGCAGCCGGAAGATCCCGCACGTCGACGACCTGCCGGTCTGGTCCCTGTGGTGCATCCGCGTACGCCCCGGTCACCGGCGCAGAGGGATCTCCCACGCCCTCATCACGGGCGCCGTCGACTTCGCCCGTACCCACGGCGCCCCCGCGATCGAGGCCTACCCCCTCGACAACGGTGATGCCAGGGTCGACCTGACGATGGCCTACGCCGGAATCCGGAAGAACTTCGAACGCGCCGGGTTCACCCACGCCGCCGACACCACGTCGGTTCTGGCCGGTCACCCCCGCATCCTGATGCGGCTCGACCTGCGCTGACACAACGGCCCAGGCCTCCACCGCCGGCACCACACGCGTGCCGCCGCCGCACGTCCGCAATGTTGCAGAGGACTCTATGCAGAGAGTCCTCTGCAACTTAGGCTGTCGGCATGAGCGATGAAAGCAAGCGACTCCCAACGGACCGTCACAAGCCCGTACGGCGTCTCGACGCCCGCAGCCTGCGCGGGCTGGCGCACCCCTTGAGGATGAGCATCCTCGACATGCTGACCCTCGACGGCCCTGCCACGGCCACCGGTCTGTCCGCACGCCTCGGCGAGAACACCGGCACCGTCAGCTGGCACCTGCGGCAGCTTGCCGAGCACGGGTTCATCGAAGAGGAAACCGGCCGGGGCACCAAGCGTGAACGCTGGTGGCGAGCCGTGGAGGACACGAAGATCCTGGAGACCGCCGAGTTCAGCGACGACCCCGAAGCCAGAGGCCCGATGTCCGTCTACATGCACGAGTTGGTGCAGCAGTACTTCAGCCGGGTCACGCATTACCTGAGCGAGAGCTGGGACGGTGACTGGCAGCGCGCCGGGACGATCGGTGACTGGCGGGATCTACGACTGACGCCGGCGCAGCTCACGTCACTCAACGACGAGCTGATGGCTGTCATCGCCCGCCACACTCCTCCTGCAGGCACAGAGCCTGCGCCCGGGGCGCTGCCGGTCATCGTGCAGATTCAGTCGTTCCCCCGCAAAGCCGTAGAGCGGAGCGAGGGGTGAGCCGGGAAACGAACGTCAGTCTTCTGCGTCGGCATCGGGACTTTCGCCTGCTGTGGTGTGGTGAGACCGCGGGAAAGTTCGGTGCTTCGGTCACCGCTGTGGCGATGCCCCTGATCGCTGTCTCAACCCTGCACGCCAGCACATTGGAGGTCGGCTTACTGAGCGCCTCGGCCTGGCTGCCCTGGCTGGTGATCGGACTCCCCGTGGGCGTCTGGGTCGACCGGATGCGCCGCAGGCCCGTCATGGTGACCGCTGCCGCGGTGTCCTTCCTGCTCTTCGCCGCTGTTCCCCTCGCACAGCGGACCGGCCACCTGAGCATCGGCCTGCTGATGGCCATCGCCGTGCTGACGGGCACCGCCGGGGTCTTCTTCCAGACCGCCTACAGCGCCTATCTCCCCAGCCTTCTCGACCCCGAGGACCAGCCCGAGGGCAATGCCAAACTCCACGGCAGCGCGTCCGCCGCACAGATCGGCGGTCTCGGTTCCGCCGGTGTGATCGGGCAGACCGTCGGCGTGGTGAACGCCATGTTCGCCAACGCGGCGACGTTCCTCCTGTCCCTCCTCTGCCTGGTCAGCATCCGCCATCGGGAGCCCCGCCCCCAGAGGCCGACCGTCCGCAAAGCACTGTTGAGCGAGGTCGGTGAAGGCTTGCGGCTGGTCGCGGGCGATCCCTGGCTCCGTACACTGACGCTGTTCGGAGCCGCCTCGAACCTGGCTCTCATGGGCTATCAGTCCATCCAGGTCGTCTTTCTCGTCGATGCCGTCGGCCTGGCTCCGGGCGCTGTCGGTGGACTCATCGCGGCCACCAGCGCGGGCGGTATCGCCGGGGCCCTCATCGCACGCCGCGCTGCCGGCCGCATCGGGACGGCCCGTGCCGTTTTGCTGTTCGAGCTCGGGTTCGCGATGTTCGCCCTGCTCATCCCGGCCGCCTTCACCGGACCGGGGCTCCTCCTCTTCGTCGCGGGCGGATTCTGCGTAGCGGCGGGCGTGGTCGCCGGAAACGTCATCAAGGCGAGCTTCCAGCAGCGCTATTGCCCGCCGGAGCTGCTCGGGCGCCTGACCGCGAGCACGGCCTTCCTCAACTTCGGCACGATCCCGCTGGGGGCCCTGCTCGGCGGATGGCTCGGAACGGTCTACGACCTCCGCACCGCCATGTGGATCGCGACGGCGGGAGTACCACTCGCCGCACTCGTCCTGGTCTTCTCCCCGATCCGGCGCACGCGCGACCTGCCCACGACCCCGTACTCCCGGAACGGCCCGGGGTCGGTTCCCCGGCAGAGCCTGTCCCCGCAGTCACACTGACACCCGCACGGTCAGCGGGTCGACGCAGAAGGCGGCAAGGGACATGGGCTCGCCCGTCATGTCGGCCCGCGCGGCCGGAACCGCGCGCCGTGCCCGCGCGTCTGTCGCGAACATGGGAGAGAAAACAGCGAGACAGGCATCGGGCACGAGCGTGGGGGGCATAGACGCCGTCGGACGCCTCCTCGCCGGTGTGGGCGCGACGGCCGGCGTGTTCATATGGACGCCGCGGGCGGCATTCAGTATCGACGGTGGCTTCGAGGCCCACGCCCGTGACCTGAGCGTGCTCTACGTCGATCTGCCGCTCATCGTGCTCGGCGGCATTCTGATTCCGCTTTCCACCTGGACCCTGACCCTACGCTGGGCGCGGCGCCCCTGGGTCGCGGCGCTCGCGGCCGTGGCCACGCTCGCCCTCGGCTTGTGGGGTCTCACCGAGTGGTACACCCCCCGCCAAGACCCCGACCCCGGCTACGAGGGGGGTCTCTGACTTCGCCTGCCACCCGGCCGGTGCTTGGCAGGCGAGGTCCTCCGCGGGGATCCTGCCCGGCCGGATACGGGTCGAAGATGACTGAACCACCCCGGGCACGGTACGAAGTCTCCTGTGAACCATGAGATCCAGCCCGCGACCGTTCGGATATTCATCGCGCTCGCCCCGCCCGACGACGCGAAGGAAGAACTGGCACGGGAACTGCACCCCTCCTACGAGGCCTACCCGCGCATGCGGTGGAACCGCATCGAGGACTGGCACATCACCCTGGCGTTCCTCGGGGAGCTCCCCGTCACGGCCATTCCCCTCCTGCGACCGCCCCTGGCGGACCTCGCAGCAACGCACCAGCCCCTGCAACTGGCGCTGCGCGGCGGCGGGCACTTCGACGAACGAGTCCTGTGGGGCGGAATCGACGGAGACATCGACGGGCTGCACCTGCTCGCCACCCAGGTACGCGCCGTAGTCAAGGAGTGCGGAATCGCCTTCGTGGACCGGCCGCTACGCCCGCACCTGACACTCGCCCGAGCCCGCCGCAACGACGTCACCTCCGCGGTCGAAGCCGCCACTCGGCTCTCCGCATTCACCGGCCGCCCTTGGCACACCGAGCGCCTCCACCTCGTCGCGAGCAACCTCGGCCGCGGCCCGGGTCCCATCCACTACCGCGACGTCGATGCCTGGAACTTCGGCAGCGGGGGCTGAAGTCCCCCGTGAGCCCCTGCGCGGCGGCGGCGCGTACGACGATCAGTCGACGACGAAGAGCCGGGCACCCTCCTGAGTGCTGGAGCGGTGCGGCTCCATGTCGTCGCCGACCTGGTAGCTGCTGCCCGCCTTGATACCCGGTCCTCCACTTGACCCCAGAGCCAGCCGCGAAGGAGCGGCAGGTCCTGCCCGGTGGCCCTGGCGATGTCCCACGCATGGATCGCGGCGTCGTGCGGCGCGGCGGCGGTGCCGAGGCTGGCGGGCATCGGCCCCGTGGGGGTGGGCACACTCTCAGATCGAACCGCCCGCCTCGCGCACCACCCCCGCGGCCCCTCTGGACGTCAGGCGAGATGCGCGCGGGCTACCCAGTGATGGTCGTGGGAAGGGCAAAGACGCTCGGGGGGAGAGGGCAGCCATGCGCATGCACCTTCGGAAAGCTGCCTCAACGTGTATGCCTCTGCTTGCCAGCCGCGCTGGCCCAGGAAGCCGCCGAAATCATCCAAGCCGAGCTGGAACGCGGATCCTCGGGACTTCATGAACGCCAGGAACTTCTCATTGACCGGATCACTATAGAATTCGGCATGCGGTGCATCGATGAGCAGAATCGAACCCCGGCTCGACATCTTCTTGACGTTCGTGATCAGCCGAGTGAAATGTTCGAGCTGCAGGTACGGCAGCAGGCCTTCAATGACCCAGACGGTAGGCCTGTCCGGTGCGTAGCCGGCGGCTTGCAGTTGCTGGGGCCATGTGTCGTGGCGAAGGTCTGCGCTGAGGGAAACACGGCGGCAGGTGAGCTGGTCTTCGACCGGTGCGAGAAGCTTCTCCTTGGCTTCCAGCTGGCCCGGCAGGTCGATTTCGAAAAACTGAGTGCTCTCGGGAAGAGCAAGACGCCAGGCGCGAGTGTCGCTGCCCGCCGCGAGGCAGACCACTTGCGTGATTCCTTCGGCGACCGCCTGGCTGAGTGCGATGTCACCGAAACGGCCTCGCACAATCACGGATCCGACGGTACCGCCGGCGGCCAGCGCCTCGTCGGCCATCATCTTCGACTGGGGTGTGCTCAACAGCGCGGCATAACGATCCACCAGGTACGGGTCAGGCCGATCGTTTTCCATGGCTCTGATGACGGCGGTTATGAAACTGGTTTCCTTAACGGCCTCAGACTTGTCATCCTGCCGGGCTGTGTCTGTCACTCTGCACTCCAGGTGTTGCGCCGCATGGCCGGCTGATGATGTTAACTGACAGACAGTGAGGGTCGTGAATTGACCCAGTCCTGATCGAATTTCCCTGTCACGGCATAGCTGCGGGATATTTCCGCGAGTTCCTCTTCGCTGAAGACATCACTTACGTCTCCAAATCCATGGGGGGCCCTTTCATGAGCCAGGGTGATGACTCTTTCCGGCCCCATGGAGCGATTGCTCTTTTGAAGTTCCGTCATCTGCGGTCGGCGTTCGTCTTCATAGGCCTGCAACCCGTTGCCCGCGTCGGAGTGTGCGGCAAGATGCCACGCAAGCACTCGCGCGTCAATGATGGCCTGTGTGGCTCCGTTGGATCCGGCAGGGTACATCGCGTGGGCGGCGTCACCCAGGAGTGTCACGTTGTGGAACGTCCACCGCGGGATGGGATCCCTGTCGATCATCGGGTATTTCTGTACGTGCGACGTATTGTCCAGGAGGCCGGCCAGGTCTACCCCAGGGGGTGACCATTCGCCGAATTGCCGCAAGACTGCCTTCCGCTTTTCTGAAGCGTCCCCTGAGGGCTGCTGGAGCTCGTCGGTTTCCCTTTCCGGGAAGGCTGCCACCCAGTTGATCAGAGTTTTGCCCGTCGTTTCGTCCTTGTCGATCGGGTACAGGACGAGCCGCCTTCTGTCATCCCCCAGCACAGCCATTGAACTTCCTGTGAGGAACGCATCTCCCCAGGCAGTTCCTCGATACAGTGTCATACCGTTTGTCGGGGGAGGGCCCTCGGCAGGATAAAACGCCGCTCGCACGGTCGAATGAATGCCGTCTGCGCCGATGAGTACGTCCGTATCGACGGTCCGCCTGGAACCGTCCCTGCCTGTGAAGAGTCCGCAGGTCCTGCCGGGCTCATTGACCAGGCCGACGAGTCGGGCGTCAGTGACGACAGCACTGTCGCCCAGGCGGCGCCGCACCTCCGCGGCCAGGACCGAGACGAGGTGAGAGCGCGATATCGAGATCTGGGGCCATTTGTAACCGGCCAGGAGTCCGCGGTCTTCCCGCCACACAAGATTTCCGTGCGGGTTGTACATCGCCAATTCTCGCGTGCGGATTGCCCGATGCAGCAACTCGTCCAGCAATCCGAGTTCGGCGAGCTCACGAACAGCGTTGGGCAGTATGTTGAGCCCGAGCCCGTGCGGGCGGAGATCGGGATCGGACTCGAAGACGGTAATGTCTTCAAATCCTGCCGCGTGAAGACTGATTGCGGCGGCCAGTCCGGCTATCCCGGACCCGGCAACGGTGATTTTCGTCGCCTTCACTTCACTCCCGTAGGTCACGGCGTATGAATTCACTTCGCAGCGGTCGCGCCGATCATGGCTCCGTTTTGCCTTGTGAGGGTGAGGATCTCTTCAAGGAGCTCCACGCTCCCTCCCCCACTGCCCAGTTCGTAGAGCCCGACCTCCACGTGATAGGCACGTCGTGCCATCACCAAGTGTTTTCCGCGAAACGAAGTGAGCGATCTCAGTGCTTGCCGCAGACCTCTTGCACTGGACTGCACGCGCTCCGTCTCGGGCGACGCGCAGGAATCAGCAAGAGCCGCAGCGACTCGAGAGGCTATGGAGGGCATTTCTGTCCACTCCGAATACCGCTCCTGCCAGCTGGGCAGAGTATGCAGGGCAACCTCGTCGCAAAACTTCAGATACTCTCGGCTCCCTCGATCGGATGCCCACAGCAGTACGTCGATCAGGAAGAGCGGGATGTGCGCGGCAGCCGGTCCCATGTACTTCTGGCCCGCTATGTGAACATCCTCGAAGAACGGCCTGAGCACCTGGGCAAAGAATTCAGGTGTGACCTTCTCAATCACACTGCCCATCGCCCTGTCGGCTGCCGTTATATGCGATGCGAGGGACTCCATCTTGTCGGCGTAAGCAGGACTACCTGGTTCTTCGTCCTGCAGAGAGCGGCCGACTTCAACGGCGTGTGCGAGATCCGGCACGCAGGTGCGCACGGCACCGATGAGACTGCGCTCCATTTGGTGTCCGCTGTAGAGCCGCTCCCTCTCACCCACCGGATTCCAGCACGTGTAGTGGTACACCGTGTCCCGCGGGATCATGTGCGTACGCTGCCCCAGCAGTTCAAATGATCCGGTTGCGCCGGGGATGATATCGAAGGCAGACACGCCATGCCTTTTGAGGCTTCCCAGGTACATGCCCAGATCGCGCATGGCCGCGAGGCACTCGGGGAGCGTGAAAGCGGCGACGCACTCTTTGGAGGGAAGCGCCTCACTGAGGACCCGCGCCAACGCGTCGATGTCTGCGGATTCATTCATTTTCGACAATGTGCGAAGGTCTTCGTCCAGCTTCAGCGGGTCAAGCCGCCTGACCTTCTCATTGCCTTCCTCGGAAGTTACATCTATATCGGTCTTGCAGTGCATGTGAACCAACTCTTCCGATGAGGCTTCATTTTCACTCCTGGTTCAGCGATTCGTACCGCTCGCTATCCAGCTTCGTCTCGACGATCAGGCGGAGCCCGCTTGAGTACATGGTCGTGCACCTTTGACGGAATCCGCTCCCGCGCCCCGCGGCGCATAATCCCGCCAGTTACCGTGGCCTCGGCCCCCCGGAAGCAATTTCGACGTTAGCAGTCGGAGGACACATCAGACAGATTCACTCCGCATTCGTCCCCGTGCATTTTGCATATTGACAAGCTTCGTCTGGCCTTTCCCGAGGCGAGCCGGGCGGCGCCGCTAACGCGGACGCGGTGGCGGCGTCGACTCCCTGGCCTGACTGGCTGGAACTACCCCTGGTGCTCGGTGAGCCACTATGAGTAACGTCGCCTCCGTCAAGATCAGGTTCGGAGGAGCACCATGGGCGAGACACAGGCAGCAGCTGCCCTTGCCGAGCAGATCCCTCCGCTCGTCGACGCCATTCCCCCTCAGATGATCCGGGAATTCAGGACGGCGGGCAGGCTGGCTACGGGGCTGCGCATCATCTCGTCGAAGGATGACGCGGCAGGAATCGCGGTCTCCGATCGCATGACCACTCAGATCCAGGGCTCGGTCCAGGCGTCGCGGAACGCCAACGACGCCATCTCCTTTGCGCAGATCACCGAAGGCGCCCTGCAGGAGGTCACCAGCGAACTCCACCGCATCCGCACGCTGACGGTGCAGGCAGCCAATGGGACAGACGGCAAGAGTGACCGGACTGCCATCCAGCAGGAGATCCAGCAGCGCCTCGAGGCGATCGAAACCGTATCGAAGCAGACCCGGTTCGACGGGACGAACGTGCTGGCTCAGGACAACACCCTGGCCTTCCAGGTCGGCCCGAATGACGGCAACACCATCGAAGTGGCGATGAAGAAGATGGACGTCAGCACGCTGGGCCTGACGGGCTACGACGTCACGAGTCAGGCCGACGACTCCCGGCCCGCCCTCGTGGACCCCCTGGCCGCCATCGACGATGCCCTGATCCAGGTCACCCACTACCGCTCGACCCTGGGCTCCATCAACGAGACCGAGGCTCGGTCCCGTGTCCAGGACACCGACTACGCGGCCGAGACCGCCAATTGTGTGCAGTCCAGCATCCTCCAGCAGGCCGGCATCGCTGTGCTCGCACAGGTCAACGCGCAGCCCCGGAGCATCCTGCCGCTCCTTCAGAACCTCGGCTAGCAACCAGCCCCGGGGCCTCGCGGGTTTGGCGCCGGAACGCGACGCGGGCCGGGACCTCAGGTGGTCCCGGCCCGGAGCACAGCGCTCGTGCTACTCGCCTTCGAGTGCCGCCACCAGCTGAGGCAGGTTGCCGCCGGCCACGATGAGGGCGAGGTGGTCGTGGTAGTCCCGGCTGCTGACGATCAGGCCGTCGCGGACCCGCAACACCTGGATGTTGGCGGCCTCGAAGGTCCGCCCGGTCCCCCGGTGATGGACCTGGTAGTCGTACTCGGCGACGACCACTTCCGCGTCGTCGGTTTCCCGGACGACCACGTTCGCCGGGGTCAGCTCCACGGGCGAATGTGCGGCGACTTGGGCGAACCGCTCCTCGAGTACGGCCCGCCCCTCGAAGCGGCGCGGACCGACCGGCTCGAAGACGGTTTCCACTACGGCGTCCTCGGCATAGAGCTCGGCCAGTTCCGTGTACCGCCCGGCACTGATGCCGTCGATCAACTTCTGGAAGACCTGTCGTGGCGACAGCGTTTCAGGCATGACCAACCTCCAGTGAGATCCATGGATAGAATCGGACTAGCGACTCCGTTTCGACGATACGGACTGGAGACTCCGGTTGTCCAGGGTGGTTCTGCCGTCGACAGAGAAAGGTGGGAGACGGATGGGTGGCGCTCAGGAGCGCCCGCTGCGGGCGGACGCGGCCCGCAACCGGGCCAGGCTGCTCGACACCGCCACGGAGGTGTTCACCACCCGCGGCGTCAGCGTGCCGACCGAGGAGATCGCCCGGGCCGCCGGGGTCGGAGTCGGCACGCTCTTCAGGCACTTCCCGACCAAGGAGGCCCTGCTGGAAGCCGTGATGGTGCGCAGACTGGAGGCCATGGCCGCCCAGACCGCGCAGCTGGCAGCCGACACGGAGCCCGCCGAGGCCTTCTTCGCCTGCTTCCGCCTGGTGGTGGAACAGTCCGAGGGCAAGAACGAGTTCGCCCAGGCCCTCGCTGCGGCCGGGGTGGACGTGCACGCGTCCCTGCAGGAGCCGACCATGGAGATCCAGGCTCGGCTGGCCGATCTGCTGGCGGGCGCGCAACAGGCGGGGGCGGTCCGCCCGGAGCTCGGCCTGCCCGAGTTCATCGCCCTCCTGGCCGGTACTGGCAGGGCGATGGAACAGCTCGGGGCGGATCCGGAGCCCCGGGAGCGGATCTTCGAGGTGGTCTTCGACGGGCTGCGGCCACGTTGACACGCCTGCGGTGGTCGCCCCCCGGCCGGTTGACCGTCAGGCTTGGTGAAGGGCGATGGTCCAGGTGTGGACGGTGTTCCGGTCTTCGCGGCGTGGGTGGGGCTCGCCGATCCTCGCCGTGATGTGGTCACCGTCCCGGTGCAGGGTCGCCGTGTAGGCCCACGCCCGTTCGGGGTCGACGGGCAGCAGTTCGGCGAGGACGGTGGCATTGAGCCGACGATCGACGGCGCGCAGCACTCCGGCATCGATGACCAGGATGGTGCCGTCCTCAAGGACGAGCGGCCGCGGGCTCGACGAGTCGGTGAGCCGGGGGCCGCGTTCGATGGCGCCGCCGGGCAGCAGGCGGACGACCCGGCTGTCGGTCGGGATGTTGCGGTCGGCCTCGACGACGCGGATGCCGCTGCCGATGACGTAGTGACCGTAGCTGCGCCACGAGTCGACGAGGGTGCCGTCGCGGTCGTACTGCCAGGTGTCGAAGACGTCGTAGCCCTCCAGGCCGAGCAGGAAGCGGCCGCCGCCGAGCGCCGCACCGCGCGCACCGCGCAGTTCGGCGATCAGGGTGCCCTCAGCCAGGTCCAGCAGCAGGGCCGGGCCGAGGTTGCCCCAGGCGGTGTACTCGATGGAGTCCGTGGTGGCCAGGACCCGGCCGCCGGATATGTGGGCGGCGTTGGGGTAGCCGGCGCAGCGGTGGGTCCAGCGGGTGCGGCCGGCCGCGTCGACGCAGCTGATCTCGCCGAGCTTGCCATGGATCCGCAGGTCGTCACGCCACGCGAGCGGCTGCCCTTCGGAACGGTCCGGCTCCTCCGGCGGGTCGCCGGCCTTGCGTCGGTGCTTCACGACGGTGGCGCGCCAGGGGGCGGACGGTGCCCCCGCGGTGTGACCGGTTTCCTCGGACCTGTGCATGGCCGCGATGCTAACCCGCGTCCGGGTGGTGGCCGAGCCGTCTGTCGGACCGAGGCGATCAGTGAAAGGCGGTGGCGTTCTCCGAGGCCCACTGCCGAAACGTTCGGGCGGGCTTTCCCGTGACCTCGGCGACCGTGTCCCGCACCCTCAGCAGCTCGTCGTTGGCGTCCCCTCCCGTGACGTCGAGCACCGCGTCCGCGGCGTCGGATCCGAAGACCGCGGCCATCTGGGCGTGCGCCTGCAGGCGGCTGATCTCGGTGAAGGGCACGTGCCGGCCCAGAGCGGCCGCGATGGCCTCGACCTGTTGCCGGGCGGTCACGGGCTCCGGCCCCGTCAAGGCGTGGACGCGTTCCCGGTGACCGGGCCCGGTCAGCGCGACCCGTGCCACCGACGCGACGTCCGCTGGGTGGATGGTCGGCAGTGCCGTGTCCGCGTACGGGGCGCGTACGGTCCCGTAGGCGCGGATGGACGCCGCCCACATCAGGGCGTTCGAGGCGAACTGCGTCGGACGCAAGATCGTCCAGGCCATGCCGCTGTCCCTGAGCAACTGCTCCACCGCAAGGTTCTCCCTCGCGGGCTCCAGGTGCGGATGCGTCTGGACGGTGATCGACGACACCAACACCACGTGCTCCACACCTGCCTGCCTGGCGGCTTGGATGATGCCGGCGTCCGCGCCGAGACGTGACACGAGGAACAGCGAGCGCATCCCCTCCAGCGCGGGCCGCAGCGACGCCGGGTCCGCCAAGTCACCCTCCGCCGCCGCGACTCCTTCGGGGAAGGCGGCCCGTGCGGCATCACGGGTGAGCGCGCGCAGCGGCCCGGCCCCGTACGCGGACAGCTCCTTCAGCAGCGCGCTGCCGATGTTTCCGGTGGCGCCTGTCACAAGGATCATGCGCATGCCTCCCCTGTCGTCGGGTGATCAACTGGGAGAGACGCTAGGAGCTCAATCACGCTTCAGGTCAAGAGGATCCCCGGCCGCGGGCTGCTCGGCATCGAGCAGCCCGGGCCGGGGCCGGGCCAGTACCGCGCCGGGTGCTACTTCGGTGCGATCCAGAGCTGGCGCTTGTTCGTATTCGCCGTGTAGAGCTGGATCACGGTGCCGTTGGCGGTCGAGCCGCCGGTCACGTCAAGGACCTTGCCCGACGCGACGTGCACGATCTGGCCCTTGCTGTTGACGGACCAGTGTTGCGCAGCCGAGCCGTTGCAGTCATAGAGGCTGATCTTGTTGCCGTTCGTGCTCGCATTGCGTGCGTTGTCCAGGCACTTGCCGAAGGCGCGGAACGTACCGTCCTTGCCCAGAATCCACGACTGGGCCACCGAGCCATTGCAGGTGTAGAGCTGGATCTGCGTGCCGTTCGCTGCCTTTCCGCCCTTGACGTCCAGGCATTTGCCGCCGAGTCCGCTCACCCTGCCCTGCGGGGACAGCGCGGCGCCGGCTCCGGCGGCGAGTCGGCGCAGGCCCTGTACGTCAAACTGCTGTACGTACGTGCCCGCGCGCTTGTCCTGGTACGCGTACGTGGGTGAGCACATGACCGGGAACTGGCCGGAGTCGGTCCCCTTGATGCAGTCGCCCTTGGTCAGGCTGCGGTTGGCGTGCGTCAGCCCCAGCGTGTGCCCGAGCTCGTGGCTGACGTGGTTGCGCAGGTACGTCTCGCCCATGGCAGCGGTCGGCTTCCCGGCCGAGGTGAAGAACTCGCTGTCGATGTAGGCGTGTCCGCTGGTGACGGTGTCGGGCACGGAGGAAGCGGTGAAGCCGCAGCTGAGGTTCGCGCTTCCCGACCCGTCGCGGACCACCTTCCAGCCCGTGCTGCCCATGCTGCCCTCGCCGGCGGGCGGCAGGCACGGCCGGTGCAGGACGCCGACGACCACCTCGCCCTTGAGCCTGGCGTACTCCCAGCCGACCGGCTTGGTGTCGACGGCGACGGAGAGGTTGGTGATGCGCTGCAAGTCCGCGGCAGAGGCCTTCACGTAAGGGGCCAGCCAGTCCGCGGACTTCTGATCGTAGAACTTGATGGTGTAGCCGGTCGGCAGCCATTTGGTCGCACCGCTCAGCTTCCACCCTTCGCCCTGGGGTGGTGCGGGGGCGGCGGCCGCAGCCGCCCTCGGCGCGGGCGCTGCCATCGTAGTGCCCAGTGACATGACACCGTTCTTGAAGCTGGTGTCGTCACTGCCGGACGGAGCGGAGTCCTCCCCGTGGGAGTCGGGCGCCTCCACGGGCACCGACAACTCCTCCGAGCTCGAGGCCGTCGGCTCGGGGTCCTGAGTGCCGAACGCGGTGGAGGAGAGCTGGAGACTTCCCACGATCGCCGCCACGGCTGCCGCCGCGACGATGGATATCCGATGCTTGCCTGTGAATCCCAAGTGCCTGTTTCCCTCTCATACATCAATCGAACAGATGATAGGGCAGGTCAGCAAGGCCCCTGGCAGGCAGTCGAGTTAACGCACCGTACGGTGAACTCGCCGCCACGAGCTCAGCATTGCTTCGGCTCGTAACCCGTGTGGGCGGGCGGGAGAGTGGAGGGTGCGGCGGGAGTCGTTACGGAGTGCGGCTGCTCGGCCGCGGGAACCGGCAGGTGCGGTACGGGATGCGCGTCCCCGGTAGCGTCCCCCGAGCACCCTGCCGATCAGCTCGCCGTCGTTCGCTTCTCCCGCCGGCACCGCACGCCCCGTTCCGTGATTGCGCGTCAATTGAACATCTGGCGGCGGAACAGCAAAGGGCTGTCGTCGGGGCCGCTCAGGGGGTGCGGCCGGTCGCTGAGGGAGGGCTCGACGGTGGACGGTAGTCGAGCATCGAGGTGCGGACCTGGTCGAGGTAGGGCCGGATGCGCTCGAGCTCCGCGCCCTGTTTCTGCACCCTCCACGTGGCGATCCGGTAGGCGGCGGCGAGGTTGAGCGCGGGATCGCCGGGGACGCCTTCCAGTTCCGGGGCGATGGCGCAGAGCATCCTGCCCACGGCCGGGATCGAGTCCTCGGGGGTGAGCGGGGGTTCGGGCACGGTGTGCTGCCTGTCGGGCGGCAGGTAGTACCGCAGGACGCGGGGGGTCCAGCGGGCAATGCCGTATTCGTCTTTGGCCGGGTCGCTGAGGTCGGGGTCGAACCCGCTCTCGGTCTTGAGCATGGCCGCCACCAGCGCGGGGGTGATCTGCGGGACGCCGCACATCGTGCCCGCCTCGATGATCAGGGTCCGGTAGCGCGGTGGGATGTCGGTGTCCGTGCGCAACCACGCGGCGTCCCCGGGGAGTCGGGCGCCCGTGGGCGGTGCTGCCTCGTTCTGCGCCCCGTCCGCGCGGGGCACGGGGGCCTGCCGCGGGCCCGCATCGCCGGACACGGCCACACAGAGCGCCACGAGGACGGCCACGGCGATGCGCAGGGGGGCCGACTGCCGCAACGGCGCTGCCAGGTACGGACTTTGCAGGCGTGGTCGCCGTGGCGGTGCGGCCCGGGTCGGAGGCGCCGCGCTCAGCGGGGAGCCTGTGGGCGGCGGTTGGGGCGGTGGGGGCGGGTCCGGGGGCGGGGTGGTGATGAGGCTGTGCGTGTGGATGCGGCGCTGTTCCCACTCCTCCGGGTCTCCGCCGCACGCGCTCACGAACGCCGCCAGCACCGCGGCGCTGGGCAGCCGGTTGCCGGACGCGGCGTCGGCCAGGGTGGAGGCCGAGTAGTGAGCGCGGGTGGCGAGCTCACGGTAGGGCGGACTCCCCGCCTGCCGTCGTAATTCCCTCAGGTCATGGGCGAATCGGGCCAGGGGGCCCTGCCGGGGATCGAGCGGCTGTTCCTGGCGTCCCACGTCTTGGTCCTCCTTCTCCGCGGGGGCGGGCGGTGTGCCTGGTGCGCGTAGGGGCGGTCCGGCTGTCGCGACGGAGAGCGGGGAGCGGGGAGGCTCCGATGTCCGGCGATTGTCCGGGAACTGTTCGGCAAGGTCACCGGGCCGGGACACGGGGGCTCGACTCCGGTTTGAATGGCCCCGGATCACGGTGTGCGAGGGGCGGGGGGAGCGCCACGGGACCTCGTACTCCGGACCGCTTCCTGCCGGAGGGCCACGGGGTGACCCGCGCCCTCCGGCAGGGAGGCACCGGAGGGTCAGAGGGGGTTCGGCGGCGACATCCATGGACTTATCCAACCCGCCCGAGGGCGCGGTGACTTCGGTTTCCGTCCCGTCGGACCTGTGGGCAACTTCACAGGCCCGCAGGTCAGGGTGGCTTCAGGGTCCCTTGCCAAGTGACCGGCCACTCTTTGTCGGAAGGACATCACTTCATGAGAACCCTGCTGTCCGGTGCGCGCGTCCGCGCGTCTCTTCGCGTCACCGCCACCTCCGCCGCCCTGGCGCTGGCCGTGGCGCTGACCGCCCTCACCGGCCCCTCGGCGCGCGCCGACGCCCCCGCGATCCCGGACTTCACCGACGGCTTCGGCCTGACGCGCGTCGCCGGGGCCACCGAAGTCCGTTCCGGCAGCGACTTCACCCTCACCGTCACCACCCCGCAGCTGTCCGGCCGCCACAAGATCCGCGTCTTCCTGCCCGGCGGCTACGCGGCCGACCCCGCCAAGCGGTGGCCGGTGACGTACTTCCTGCACGGCGGGGGCGGCACCGTGGACGATGCCGGGGCCGCCCCGGCGCTGCGCTCCGACTCCATGATCACCGTGGTGCCGGACGGCGGCCTGAAGGGCTGGTACGCCGACTGGCTCATGCAGAACACCGCCGAGGGCGCGGCGAACTGGGAGACCTTCCACCTCGGCCAGGTCGTCCCCTTCATCGACGCGAACCTGCGCACCGTCGCCGACCCGTCCCACCGGGCCGTCGTGGGCCTGTCGATGGGCGGCTACGGCGCGCTGCACTACGCCGAGGCCCGCCCCGGCCTCTTCGGTCACGTCGCCTCGCTGTCGGGGGGCATCGACTTCGGCATGGCGGAGATACGGGCGGCCGTCCTGGCCACCGAGCTCAACCTCACGGGCGCGTGGTGCGCGGTGAGCACCTCGACTCCGTCCGGCAGCGGCCGGTGCACCGAGTACGGGCCCTACGTCGACAGCGATGCGATCTTCGGCTCGCCCTATCCGGTCTTCAACGCGGACCGCGTCTGGAACGCGGTCAACCCAGCGGCCCCGGCCAACCTGGCCAGGCTGAGCGGCACCGGGATCACTCTCTACACCGGCGATCAGGGACCCCTCGACCACTTCACCGCGATCGCCACCACGACCGTCAAGACCCGTCTGGACCGGCTCGGCATCCCCAGCCGGTTCGTGAACTACGGCAACGGATCGTCGCTGGCCGCCACCTGCGACGGCGGCCACAACTACGGCTGCTGGGCCCCCGCCCTCGCCGACTACATGCCCCGTCTCGCCGCCTCGTTCGCCGCGGCGGGCTAGGCCGTCTCTTTCGGATCTTGTCGGCCGAGCCCGCGGCGTCTGGTGCCGTGCATGGCAAGGCGGAGGGGCGTGCCGCGTACTGGACGTACTCGGGCGCCCCGACAACGCGGCCAGGTGCCGTGCCAGGCGTCGCGGGCCCGACAAGATCCGAAAGAGACGGCCTAGTGCTGTGGCGGCCGGCCGCGCGGGGGACGGCCGGCCCGCCGTGGCACACCACTCGGGGACCGCTCCCGCCGTCCCCGCCCGTTCAGCACCCCACACCATCTGGAGGAATGACCGATGTCCCAGCCTTCACGGTCCGGCGACCACGCCGCCGCCGTCACCCGCAGGACGGTTCTCCGGGCCGGAGCCGGCGTCGCCCTCGCGGCGGGCACGGGTATGGCCGGCGCCATGCCCGCCGCCGCGGCCCCCACGGTCCAGCGGGGTACCCCGCTGTGCGAGCAGCCCGGTGACTCGGCGAACGCGCAGGGACTGGGTTCGGGTGACCTCGCCATCCCCTACCGTCGCGAGCACGACAACTCCTGGGGCTACGTCTTCGGGGACTCCTGGGCCGGTCCGGGCCTGAGCGGCACCTACCTCGGCTCGCCGGTCATGCTGAACCAGGCCGCCTTCGACGCCTCCGGCGCGACCCCGATCTCGTTCACCTGGGCACAGCCGAGGGGTGGCGCCGCCTGGCAGATGTTCGACTACCGGCACGACCAGGACAACGGGCACGGCTGGGAGGTCAGCCGCATTCCGAGCGACTGCATCGAGTTCGGCGGCCGCACCTACATCCAGTACACCTCCGTGGCCGTGTGGGGCCCGCCCGCCGGCTACGACGGCTCGCTGATGTCGGGGGTGGCGTACTCCGATGACCACGGCGTCACCTGGCACGACTACCCGTACCACTGGGCCGGTGACACGCAGGGCGTCAACCAGTCCATGTACGGGATGTGGTCCTTCGCGGGCATCGACCCCGACGGCTGGCTGTACATCTTCTCCAAGCGGTGGAACGGCAGCCACCGCAACACCGCCGACGGCGGCGCGATCCAGCTGTTCCGCATCTGGCCGGACGATTTCCGCGCGGGCAACTTCGGCGCCCAGCAGAACTGGGTCTTCGCGGACAACCGCTGGCAGTGGACCAGCGCGGCCCAGCCCACTCCGATCCTGACGGGGAACAACATCGGCGAGTTCTCGGTGAAGCGGATCGGCGGCACGTACTGCATGAGCTACTTCGACGTGACCGACTACTCGATCTGCACGCGGACCGCGTCCCGGCCGGATGCCGTGTGGACGGCGCCCAAGCCGCAGATCGTCGGAAACAACTCCTGGCCTCCCAACCACTGGGGCAAGCCGCAACTCCCGTTCCTGTACGGCGGATACATCCACCCGGGCAGCGCCGGTCCGACGTCCCTGACGCTGATCGTGTCGCAGTGGAACGGCCAGGTCGGGCAGTCGCCCTACCGGGTGCTGCAGTACGACGCCGTCAATCCGTGACCCGTGCCCGGTAACCCATGACCCGTGACCCATGACCACCCAAGGAGCGAGACATGTCAGTGGCCTTAGGCAAGGCGCGGTTCGCGGCGCTCGTCGGTGCGGTGTGCGCTGCGGTGCTGACCCTGCCGTCGTCGCCCGCGCAAGCCCGGACCTCCGCGGACCACGCCGGCACGCTGGCGGCGCTCAAGACGTTCCAGGCGAACGCGGGTCCGGGGGCCGCCGTGCACGCCGGTGACGGCGCCGGCTCCTGGACCCTCTCCGTCGGTACCGGCACCATCAACACCAACCGGCCGATCCAGGCGACGGAGCACTACCGCATCGGCAGCCAGACCAAGGTCTTCACCGCCGCGGCGGTGCTGCAACTGGTCGACGAGGGCACGGTCGCCCTCGACACGCCGATCGAGCGGTACCTGCCGGGCGTGGTCCGCGGCAAGGGGCACGACGGCAACGTCATCACGGTGCGCCATCTGCTCCAGCACACCAGCGGCATCCCGGTGAACTCCCTGCCGGCTCCGCAGGCCGCGCCGGACGGCACGTACACGCTGGCCGCGGTGGTGGCGGACGGGCTGCGTCTGTCCTCGGCGTCCGCGCCCGGCACCACGTTCGCGTACTCCAACACCAACTACGAGATCCTCGGCATGCTCCTCGAGAAGGTGACGGGCCTGCCGGCCCACGAGGTGATCACCCGCCGGATCATCGCGCCGCTCGGCCTGTCGTGGACCCGCTTCCCGGCGCCGGGCGACCGTGCCCTCCCCACTCCGGCCGTCCGCGGGTACCACGGCATCCGGGTGGGCTCGTTCTACTTCTGGACCGACGTGCCGGCTTTCGAGCCCTCCTTCTTCAGCACCTCAGGCGCGATGATCTCGACACTGCAGGACGTCACCGCGTTCCACCAGGCGCTGCTCGGCGGCAGGGTCGTCTCACCAGCGGGCCTGGCCGAGATGGAAAAGGTGATCAGCTTGGGCGCCCCCGACTCGGGCTTCGGGTACGGGCTCGGCCTGATCAGGCACCCCCTTCCGTGCGGCGGCGTGGCCTGGGGGCATGACGGCGCGATACCGGGCTACTACACACAGACACTGGTCACCGAGGACGGGCGGCACGCGTCCGTGGTGACCAATGCCCACCTCACGACCCGGATTCCCGCGGAGCAGATGAACGCGCTGCTGAATTCGGCTCTGTGCGAGAACCGGTCCTGAGGGGCGGGACGCGCGTCCGCTCCTGATCGCCGAAGACCTCCTGCGCGGTGCAGGTGCGTGGTCGCCCGGGCCGTGTCCGGCGGCCGCGTCCGGGCCCCCGTCGCCGCGCAGGAGGTCTTCGTGCGGGGTCGTCGCCCCTTCGCGAGCAGGTCCGGGCCCCGGTCACCGATGTGCCGGGTTCTGTCAAGTTACGAATAGCCGGGGCTACGGCCTCCTCCCTTGTCCGGGCACGGTGGAATTCCAGCCGTGCCGACCGCGTGGCGCTCGTCCCACCCCGCCGCCCCGGTTGCTGTCCGCCCAGGGCACCAGGACAAGGAAGACTCCTCATGACCGACATCGCGATCACCGGACTCGGATGCCGCTTCCCCGGCGCCCCCGACATCCACGCGTACTGGAAGCTCCTGATGAGCGGCGAACGGCAGTTCTCGGCCGTCCCGGCGGAGCGCTGGAACCACGAGACCTTCCACGCACCCGGCGACCGGTCCGCCCCCAATGCCGCGTACACCGACCAGGTCGCCTTCCTGGAGCAGGTGGACCGCTTCGACGCCCTGCACTACGGGGTGCCGCCGGCTCGGGCCCGGGCCATGGACCCGCAGCACCGGCTGATGCTGGACGTCTCGCGCGAGGCCCTCGACGACGCGGGGCTGGGCCGCGGCGACTTCGACCGGGAGAACACCGGGGTCTTCTTCGGAATATCGGTGTCCGACTACAAGGACCTGATGACGGCCCCCATCCGGGCCATCACCCTGGCCGACGACTCCGACGAGTCCGACGAGTCCGACGAGCGGGACGCGGCGGACCGCCCCGGTGGCCTCGACGCGGCCAAGGAGCAGGCAGGCCGGCTCGGCACCGTCGATGCCTTCACCCTGCCCGGGAGCCTTCTCAACATGGCGTCCGGCACCGTCAGCCGGCAGTTCGACCTCGGGGGCCCCAGCTTCACCGTCGACGCCGCCTGCTCCGGCTCCCTGGTCGCCCTCGACCAGGCGATCGCCCACCTGCGCCAGGGCACCTGCCGGATCGCCGTCGTCGGCGGCGTGTACCTCAACCTCACTCCCGACAGCCTGGTCGGCTTCTCCAGGCTCCGCGCGCTGTCCGCCACCGGGGTGTGCCGCCCGTTCGACGAGGGGGCCGACGGCTTCGTCCTCGGCGAAGGCGCCGGTGTCGTCGTCATACGGCCGCTGGCCGACGCGCTCGCCGACGGCGACCGTGTCTACGCGGTGATCAAGGGCATCGGATCGGCCAACGACGGCGCGTCTCCCGGACCCCTCGTCCCGACCGCCGAGGGCCAGCTGCGCGCCATGCACCGGGCCTACGACGACGCGGGCGTTGCCCCCTCCTCCGTGGGCTTCCTCGAGGCCCACGGCACCGGCACCGCCGCGGGCGACCGTGCCGAGGTCGAGGCGCTGCGCCGGCTGCGCACCGAGTTCCCCGACGACGACCCCAGCCTGTGCTACCTCGGCTCGGGCAAGGCCCTCATCGGGCACGCCCTGTCCGCGGCGGGCATCGCGGGACTGATCAAGACGGCCCTCGTCGTCCACCACCGCACGATCGTCCCGCAGCCGGAGACCACCCCCCACCCGGACCTGGGCATCTCCGCCGCGGGCCTGCGCTTCGCCGACACCGCGCGGCCCTGGCCGAGCACGGGCGCTCCGCGGCGTGCCGCCGTCAGCTCGTTCGGCTTCGGCGGCACGAACGTCCACGTGGTTCTGGAGGAGCGGCCGGCCCGGGCCGCCGCCGGCCCCCTCCCCGTACGCGCCGAAGCGGCCGGACCCCAGCTCGTCCTGCTGTCGGCCGGCAATCCCGGACTGCTGGACGAGCACATCGGCGCCGTACTCGACGTACTCGACGGACTCGACACGGCGGACCGCCCGCCGATCACGGCACTGGCCCACACCCTGGGCGCGCGCAAGCCGATGACGGCCCGCCTCGCGATCGTGGCCGCCGACACGACGGAATTCACCGAGCGGCTGCGCCACGCACGCCGGCAGCTCGCCGACGGTGCCACGGGCGACCTCGGCGACGGCGCCTTCGCCGCCGCCGCTCCCCTGCCCGCCGAGCAGCGCCGCATCGCCTTCCTCTTCCCCGGTCAGGGCAGTCAGCAGCCGGCCGTGATGCGGGACCTCTACGAGAGGTTCACCGGCTTCCGGGCGGCCGTCGACGTCCTGAGCGCAGTGGCTCGGAAGGACACCGGTCTCGACCTCACCGATCTGCTGTACGGCCAGGCCGCCACCCCCCATCGCGACCCCGAGGAACTCAGGCAGCGGATCGCCGCCACCGATGTGTGCCAGCCGCTGCTCGGTACCGTCCAGACGGCCTCCACCCGTTTCCTCGCCGACTGCGGCATCACCCCCGACCTCGCCCTCGGCCACAGCGTCGGAGAGTTCGCCGCGGCCGCGGCGGCCGGAGCACTCACCGACGAGGACACCATCCGGCTGCTGACCCGCCGCGGCGCGGCCCTGCGGCAGGCCGAGACCGGCCTCGGGGGCGGGATGCTCGCCGTGCAGAGCGACAAGGAGACCTGCCGCCGGCTCACCGACGGCATCGACGACGTGTGGCTCGCCTGCTTCAACCAGCCGCGGCAGGTCGTGGTCAGCGGCACGCCGCAAGGGCTCGCCGCCATGCGGCAGGCCTGCGCCGAGGCCGGGATCGTCACGGTGACGCTGGAGGTGTCCAACGCCTTCCACTCGCCGCGGCTGGCCTCCGCCGAGGAGACCATGCGCGCGGACCTCGCGAACCGCCGCATCAGCAGTCCCGTCCTGCCGTTCGTCTCGTCCGTGAACGCGGAGGTCTGCACCGATCCCGACCGCCTGCGCGAGCTGTGGGCCCGGCACGCGTCCACGCCGGTCCACTTCGGCGATGCCGTCCGCACCGCCTACGACCAGGGGGCCCGCGTCTTCCTCCAGGTGACCGGCGGCAGCTCGCTCCTCACCTCGGTCCGCCGCAACCTCACCGGCCACGGCGACGTTCACGTCATCCCCGCCGGAGGGGAGGCGCCGGACAGTGGACGCGCCTTCGTACGGGCCCTCGCCCGGCTCGCGGTCCTGGGCGCCCCGGTCGACCCGCGCGCCCTGGTTCCCGTGGAAGACCGCCGTCTGCTGGACCTGCCGGTGGCGAGGCTCGAAACCCAGTCCTACTGGGTGCCGGGCAGGCGCCCCGCGAAGAACGACGCGTCCGCGTCCGCCCTCACGCCCCAGCCCGTACTGCCCCAGCCCGTACCGTCCCAGGAGACTTCGATGAACGCCCCCGTGAACCACCCGGTGAACGACCACATGAACGAACTGCTCCAGCTGGTTCAGCAGCAGGTCACCCTGCTCACCCGCCTCGGCGCGGCGCTCAGCGAACCGAGCCCTGCCGCACAGGTCACCGCCCCGGCGACCGCCGCACAGGTTCCCGCTCCGCCCGCCGCCGCACGGGTCACCGCTCCGCCGGCCGCCGAAACCGCACCCGTGCCCGCTTCCCCGGCCGTGCCCGACCCCGCTGCCCCGGCCCCCTCGCCCGCTTCTCGCGCAGCGGCCGACAAGGAACCCTCGCTGATCGGGAGCATCGACGAGGTCACCGACGCCGTACTCGCGCACGTCGCCCGGATCAGCGCGTTTCCGGTGAGCCATCTGCGCAACGACCAGCTGCTGATCGACGACCTCGGTTTCGATTCGCTGATGCTCACCGACCTGTTCACCTCCATCAAGCGGCAGTGGCCGCGGTGGATGTTCGACGAGACGATCGCCGACCGGCCGACCGTCGGGAGGATCGCCGCGCTGATCGCGAACGGCTCCGCGGACGCCGTACCGGCAGCGGTCCCCGGACCACGGGCGGTCCACAGCGATGAAAGCCCGCCCTCACCGCCCGCCGACCCGCCGCCCGCCGACCCGCGTACGGACCCGCGTACGGACCTGCCTGACGCGGACGGCTCCGCCACCACCCCGCAGCCCGAGGAGCACACGCGGATCGAGTGCTTCCCGGAGGTCACCGCCCACGGCGAGCGCGTCGCCTCGATCGCCCGGATGGGGCTGCCCAATCCGTACTTCCTCGTCCACGAGGGCGGTATGACGGACACGACCGTCATCGACGGCCGGGAACTCCTCTCGTTCTCCAGCTACAACTACCTGGGCATGGCGACGCACCCTCGGGTGAACGAGGCGGCCAAGGAGGCGATCGAGCGCTGTGGCACGTCGGTGTCCGCCAGCCGGCTGCTGTCCGGCAGCCGTCCGCTCCACCTGGAACTCGAGACGGAACTCGCCGACCTCCTCGGATGCGAAGCCGCGGTCACCCTGGCCAACGGGCACGCCACCAACGTCACCGTGATCGGGCACCTCGTCGGACCCGGGGACCTCGTCATCCACGACTCCCTCGCCCACGACAGCATCCTGCAGGGATGCAAGCTCTCCGGAGCGACCCGGCGGCCGTTCCCCCACAACGACGCAGCCGCGCTCGACGCCATCCTCACGCAGGTCCGCCACCAGTACCGGCGGGTGCTCGTGGTCATCGAGGGCGTGTACAGCATGGACGGCGACATCGCCGACCTGCCCGCCCTGGTCCAGGTCAAGCGCCGGCACGGCGCGCTGCTGATGATCGACGAGGCGCACAGCATCGGCACGACCGGCGCGACGGGGCGCGGCATCGGCGAGCACTTCGGCGTCGACCGCTCGGCCGTCGACCTGTGGTCGGGCACGCTGTCGAAGGCACTGGCGAGCTGCGGTGGCTATGTCGCCGGGAAGCGCTCGGTCGTCGAGTACCTGCGCTACACCGTTCCCGGCTTCGTCTACAGCGCCGGAATGACCCCGGCCGACACCGCCGCGTCCCTGACCGCCCTGCGAGTGCTGCGTGCCGAGCCGCAGCGCGTGACCCGTCTTGCGCAGAACGCCGCCCTGTTCGTCCGCCTCGCACGCGATGCGGGCATCGACATCGGGGACAGTCACGACACACCGATCGTCCCGTGCATCGTCGGGGACTCGCTGAAGGCCCTGCGACTGGCGGAGGCCCTGTTCCAGCAGGGCATCAGCGTCAATCCCATCCTCTACCCGGCAGTACCCGAGGAGATGGCCCGGCTGCGGTTCTTCATCACCTGTGACCACACTCCCGACCAGATCCGTCAGGCGGTGACCGCGCTGGAGTGCGAGCTGCGGCGCCTGGACCCGGCCCTCGCCGCCGCCTGACCCCCCGCCGCCATGCACACCCCCTTCCCGTCGATCGCGCCGGGCGACGTCCACCGATGGGGCGGAGCCGCCCTCATCGTGGCCCGGCGCCCCGACCTCCAAGAGGTACCGGCTCTCTCACCGGCCGAACAGCGTGTGGTCCAGGCGCTGCCGGCCTGGCGGCAGCGCGAGTGGCTGGCCGGCCGTCTGCTCGCCAAGCGCCTGGTCGGCGAGGTCGTCGCCGTCCCGGCGAGCGACGTGGAGATCCTCCCCAGGGAGGACGGCAGCCCCTGCGTCGTCGTCGGCGGCAGCCCGATGCCCGCCGTGAACGTCTCCATCAGCCACACCGCAGGCCACGTCGCCGCGGCCCTCGCACCGGAACCGGTCGGAGTGGACCTGTGCGAGACCGCCTCGGCAGCCGCGGTGCGCCGCGTCGCTGACCACGTCCTCTCCCCCGCGGAGCTCTCCCTCATCGGGACGGACCGGGCCGATGCCATGGCCGGCGCCTGGGCGCTGAAGGAATCCGCGGTCAAGGCCGACCGGAGCGGCATCTTCGGCGCCGCTCCGCGCCGCGTCGTGATCCTCGGCCTGCGGCCGCCCGTACTGAGCGGGGGGCGCCGCGCGATGGTGTGGCAGGCGGGGGGCGCGGTCCTCGCCCTCGTCCTCGCGGAGCCGTGACAGCACTGCATTGGTGCTCCTTGCCCTGCCGGATCATGCTTGTCAGTGGAGCCCCCGGCCGTGCAGGTTGCCGTAGGAACAGCGGCAAAGGAACTAGCGAGGGTGAGATGAGCGGCGATGGAGCAACTTCCCACCTCTCCTGGTGAGCGGCCGCAGGAGACACCGGAGGAGACGAACGCCTCCCATGAGCCGCCGTACACGGCCACGGCCACCATCAGCGAGCAGGGCATCGTGACCGAGTGGGGTGAGGATGCCCGTCGACTCCTCGGCTACGTGCCCTCCGAGGTCGTGGGACTGCCCGCCGCCCGCCTGCTCGCCGATGGCGTCGGCGCTACGGTGCGGCGGATCCCGCCGCCCGGGCAGGAGCGGTGGAACGGCACGGTGGCGCTACGGCACCGCGACGGCCGGCGCCTCGAACTGGCACTGCTCGCGCACCGCTCGACGTCCACCGACGGGACCGCCGAGTGGTCCGTGGTGTCCGCCGTGGCGGGCGAGGCGCGTGCGGCCTGGGGCGAAGCGCTGCCGGATTGGACGTTCACCCAGTCCCCCTGCTTCCTGGCGATCTTCGACACCGACCTGCGGCTCGTGCGGGCGAACGCCGGCATGGAACGCACGCTCGGCCTCACGGAGGCGGAGATGCGCGGCCTGCGTCTGCGGGACATCGCGCCGGATCCCGTGAGCGACGAGACCGAGCGGGGGATGCGCCTGGCGTTGGAGAGCGGTGAGCCGCAGTACGTGGATGCCTTCGTCCACTTCAGGGGTGCGGGCGCGGAGCACGGCTGGGCGACCTCGCTGGCCCCGTTGCGGGACCCGGACGGCCGGGTGCGCGCCGTGTGCCTGGCCGCGCACGACAGGACCGGGATCCAGGTCGATCAGCAGCAGATGGTCCTGCCGGACCTCGCCGACGCCCCCGTCGGCACCACCGCGGACAGCACCCGCACCGCGGAGGAACTGGCCGCGGCCGCCGTCCCCCGGCTCGCCGACTTCGCGGTCGTCGACCTGCTGGAACCGCTCCCGCGCGGCGACGAGCCGTCCTCCGGCCCGGCCGAAGGGCCGATCACCGTGTGCCGCACCGCGGTGCGGTCGATCGTCGGGGGAAGCCCGGAGTCCCGTGTCGGGGTCGGAGAGACGACCGTGTATCCGCCGCAGTCGCCTCCCGTGGAGTGTCTGACCGCGGGCCGCGGCGCCGTGTACGGGACGTCCGAGCCGGCCATCGCCCGATGGGCGGCCCAGGACCCCGGGGCCGGCTGGATCAGCGAGTACGGGACCCACTCGATGATGATGGTGCCGCTGCGTGCCGGCGGCACCACTCTCGGCTTGGCCGTCTTCAGCCGCCAGGCCCACCGGGAGGCCTTCCAGCCGGAGGACCTGCGGCTGGCGGAGGAGATCACGGCCAGGGCGGCCGCCGGCATCCACAAGGCCGGCCGGCACGCGCGGGAGCACACCAGCACCATGACGCTCCAGCGCAGCCTGCTGCCGCACACGCTGCCGAATCAGTCGGCGCTGGAGATCGCTTCCCGCTACCTGCCCGCAGGTACCGAGGCGGGGGTCGGCGGCGACTGGTTCGACGTGATCCCGCTGTCCGGCGCCCGGGTGGCCCTGGTCGTGGGCGATGTCGTCGGCCACGGCATCCGCGCCTCCGCCACCATGGGCCGGCTGCGCACCGCCGTACGCACGCTGGCCGACGTCGACCTGCCGCCCGACGAGCTGCTCACCCACCTCGACGACCTGATCATCCACCTGTCCGCCGACGAGGCCGACCGGGAGGCCGCCGGGGAATCCGCCGGGGGTATCGGCACCACCTGCCTGTACGTGGTCTACGACCCGGTCACCAGCCGCTGCACCGTCGCCCGGGCCGGGCACCCCCCGCCCGCCGTGGTCTCCCCCGAAGGCTCCGTGTACCTCCTCGACGTCCCGGCCGGACCGCCGCTGGGCCTGGGGGGCCTCCCCTTCGAGACCATCGAGGTCGAGCTTCCCGAGGGCAGCATCCTCGCCCTGTACACCGACGGTCTGCTGCAAGCCCGCGACCATGACATCGACGAGGCCCTGGACAGCATGTTCGCGGCCCTCGCCCGTCCGGCCGCCACGCTGGAGACGGTCTGCGACCGCGTACTGACGACCATGCTGAGCCACCGTCCCGATGACGACGTCGCCCTGCTCGTCGCCCGGACCCGGGCCCTGCATGCCGACAAGGTCGTCATCTGGGACCTGTCCTCCGACCCCTCCGTCGTCGCCGACGCCCGTCGGCAGGCCACCGACCAGCTGACGGTCTGGGGGCTCGACGAGGCCGCCTTCGTCACCGAGCTGGTGGTCAGCGAACTGGTCACCAATGCCATCCGCTACGGCCAGCCGCCCATCCAGCTACGGCTGATTCACGAGAACACCACCCTGATCTGCGAGGTCTCCGACGCGAGCAACACCGCCCCGCACATGCGGCGTGCCCGGACCTTCGACGAGGGAGGGCGGGGCCTGATGCTGGTCGCCCAGCTCACCCAGCGCTGGGGCACCCGGCATGCCCCCATCGGCAAGACCATCTGGGCCGAGCAGTCCCTCGTCGGGTTCTGAAGAGGGGCGTGCGGGCGTTAGAGGGGCGTGCGGGCGTTAGAGGGGCGTGCGGGCGTTCCCTGTGACACGCCTGTGACAGTCGGCGGACACGGCCATGAAGTCGGGCGGACAGGCTCTTTATCAAGGACATACCGCGACATTCAGGGATATGTCCCCTGCTTCCGAGGGCGTGAGCACTGATGACCGAACCGATTCGTCGGAGGGAATCCCATGAGCCTCACACTCATCGCACCGCAGGCCGAAGCCCCCGCAACCGAGACCGCACCTGCGCTGGCTCCGCGTGAGCAGGAGGCACTGGGACACATCGCCGCAGGGTGCACGTACCTGCAGGCGGCCCGCAACATGGGGCTCTCCAAGCACACGGTCGACGCCTATCTGCGCCGCATCCGGGCCAAGCTGGGCATCCACAGCACGGCGGAACTGACCCGGCTGGCCATCTCCCTGGGACTCTGACCACACGACCTGGAACCCGCCCGGCGGGCCGCGGAAGCGCGGGGATCCACCTTGAACGGTGGATCCCCGCGCTTGTCGTTGCCCCCTCCCACCAGTACGACCGGCCGCCTCCCGATCACGGGAGGCCGCCGGTCGTACTAGGTAGCACCGGACGGGCGCGGGGGCGGCCGTCACCTGTCCGTGTCCGTGTCCGTGTCCGGGGGCGGTGCGGTGGCACCCAGCATCCGCCGGGCGTCCAGCCACACCCTCTCGAACTCCCCGGCCGAGATCGCGCCGGCGCGCGGCGCGTCCTCCCATCCCGTGAGCCTGCCCTCGCCGACGAGGCCGTACCGCTGCTCATACCGGCTCATAGTGGCGATGTCCGCGCGCTCCTGAAGCCGGAGAACCTCCTCCAGGGAAGCGGCGGTCACCGGCGTGCCGTTATCGCCTCGCAGGTCCACTTGCCGAAGAACCCACCCCTCCTCATCACCCTCGAAGTACTGCCACAGCCCTCGGGCCTCGTCATATGTGCGGATCCACATCACCATGGCACCACGCTCGCGCAGGCGACAGGGCTGCTCCAGTACGGCACGCGCGTGGCTGCGAACAGCTCACCCCGTCGCCGAGCACCGGGCCTGTTCTTTGATGGGCATGCCGGGCAGGCAAGAGGCCGGCGGCGAGTTCGCCGCCGGCCTTCGGCCGGGATGTGGAGCCGGTGGGGGGGGTCAGCCGGCGCCGCCGTTGCCGCCGCGGCCGCCCTGACCGCTGGTCTGGCAGCCGACGCCGACGCAGATGCCGCCATCGCCGCCGCGGCCGCCGGTGCCGCCATCGCCGCCGGGCAGCGCGGCCCCGCCGTTGCCTCCGTTGCCGCCGTTGGCGCTGCCGCTGCACACGCCGGCACAGATCCCACCCTTGCCGCCATTGGTGCCGTCGCCGCCCGGCTGGCCAGTGGTGCCGTTGCCGCCGTTCGCGCTGCCGTTGCACAGCCCGGCGCAGATCCCGCCCTTGCCGCCGTTCGTGCCGTTGACCGATCCGGTGCAGTTGCCCGCACACACGCCGTCCCCTACGCGGACACTGCCGTTGCCCACCTTGACGCCGCCGAGCACCGCGCCGCTGCCGAACCGGCTCCCGCCCGGCCGGCTGTCACCGCCGCCGTAGGCGGGGCCCTGATGCTGGCCGGCGGGTGCCGCGGCCACGTGGTTCGGCAGCGTCGGCGCTGCCGTGGCGGCCGGCACCATCGCACCGGCACCGATCAGAGTCGTCGAGATGACGAGACCTGCACGGAACTTCCAAGAGCGCATACGCATGAGATTCTCCCTTGCCGAGAAATTGCTGGTCCGCTGGACGGAATTCGGGTGTCGGTGAAAACGGTGCCGGAAAACAGCGGGTGCCCCGGCCTGTAGAGGGCCGGGGCACCCGTTCCTTGACCCTTTCCGTCGCACCCTGCCTGCCCGCTTTCGTGCCTCAGGTGGTGGTGAGACTCATCAGGGCGAACCAGTCGCCCTCCATGTACTGCCGCTTCCAGGTGTCGAGCTCCTCGTGCGAGATCTTGTACTTCTTGGCGATCTTCTCCTTCGTCTCGTCCGAGTCGTCGGCCAGCAGGGTGATCACGATGCGTACCTTGTCCACCACCGAAAGCTCCGACTTCGACTTGTCGGGCAGGTCCTCGAACCGGAGGCAACCCGAGCGGCCGGGCTTGCCGGGCTGCCCCGGCTGACCGGGCTCGCCGCCCTTGCCGCCTTCTCCGCCCTTCCCGCCTTCGCCGCCTGCGCCACCGGGGATGCAGTGCGAGGGCTGGTCGGCCAGGGCCGAGGAGCTGATGCCGGTCGGGGTGTGGGACTGCGAAGCTTGCGCGGCGCACGCCGTGCCCGTGACGAGAGCCAGTGAGGCCGCCGCCAGGATGATCGGGCGCTGCCAGGTAGTCGTGAACATGGGGTTTCTCCGTATTCGTAAGCATGTGGGGGTGGGGGTGGGGAGTGGGGGGTGGAGGCCCGGAAGGCCTCCACCCCGTCCAGCCGGGTGCGGGTCAGAAGATGCTGCCGCCTCCGGCGCCGCCGCCGCCGCCGGTCCCACCGAAGAGCCCGCCGAAGCCGCCCAGGCCGCCCTTGCCGCCGTTGCCGCCCTGGAAGACGCCGAAGCCGCCGTTGCCGCCCTTGCCGCCGTTGCCGCCCTTCAGGAGGCCGTCACCGCCGCCGCCGCCGTTGCCGGCGTTGCCGCCGAACAGGCCGGAGCCGCCGTTGCCGCCCTTGCCGCCGTCGCCGCCGATGACGCCTTCACCGCCACCGCCGCCACCGCCGCCGCCGCCTCCGACGAGGACGCCGTTCCCGCCGGCGCCGCCGTTGCCGCCCTTGCCGCCGGTGCCCAGAACGCTGCCCCCACCGGAGCCGCCGGAGCCACCACCGCCGCCGATGATGCCGCCACCGCCGGCGCCACCGTCACCTCCGGCGCCACCGGCGGCCGGGAGAGCAGTAGCCACGTGGGCGGGCATCGGAGCCGCGCTTGCCATGGACGCCGGAAGGACGACCCCTCCCGCAACCACGGCGGCCGAAGCGATCAGCGTCGCGAATCGGAAGCCCCGACGGTGCGGACGGACAACGTTGTTGGTGTGAATCTTGCGGTTCATGACTTTTCTCCAACCGATTTAGGTGAATCATTGGGTGCCCCGGGAATTCGGGACGATGCGGTGATATCGGTGAGGGAAAGAACCCCTTGGAAAGGTGTTCCGTCTCTCCCCTGCTGCCTCATTTCGTTTCCGGTGAGGCCCGCATCACCAGTAAGCCCGACCGGCACACCAGGGTCACGTTCCGGAAACTCGGGACTTGACACCTGTCCAAGCCCGGGATAAAAGACCGGGCGGCGCACGGGTTCGGGCCCCACCGCTGCCGCGGTGGGGCCCGAACGTGTGATCAGTCCCCGCCGGGACGCCGGATCACTGGAGGGTGTAGACCCGGCGCATGCCGTTGTCGCTCAGGGCCGCCACGGAGCCGGCACCGACGCGCTGGGGCATGACGACACCGTCGGCCCAGCCGTTGCCGCCGTCGAGCTCGTGGAGGCGTGCGTCGCTCTCCACCGCGTAGACGAGGCGCACGCCGTTGTGGCTGACGGCGGACACGGTGGTGGCCTGGGCCGGCGAGACCTGGGCGTTGGACCAGCCTGCGGCGCCGTTGACCTCGTGAACGGTGCCGTTCTGGATGGTGTACAGAAGACGGGATCCCCCGTGGTTGACGGCCGACACCTCCGTCACGGAGCTCGTCGTGGTGATGGGCGAGTCCGACCATCCGGCGCCGCCGTTGATCTCGTGGACCACGCCGTTCTCGACGACGTAGACGAGCCGGCTGCCGTTGATGCTGATCGCGGACACCGCCGTGACCGGCCCCGAGGTGGGGATGTAGCCCTCGGCCCAGCCATTGCCGCCGTCCAGCTCGTGCAGCCGGCCGTTCTCCACGACGTACACCAGCCGCACGCCGTTGTGGACGATCGCGGAGACCGCGCTCACCGGGGCGCTCGTGGGGATGTGGCCGTCGCCCCACCCGGAGGCGGCGCTGCGCTCGTGCAGCTGGCCGTTCTGGATCGAGTAGACCGTGCGGGAGTCGTTCCACATGATCGCGCTGACTTCGGTCGAGGACGCGCCGGTCACCGTACCGTCCGACCAGCCCGTGGACAGGCCGCTCACCTCGTGCACGGCGGAGCCCAGGCCCAAGGGGGAGATGTACGCGCTCGCGCGCTGACCGCCCGCGTTCACGCCGGTCCGCCAGTTCCATGTGGTGCGCTGCACGGTGTTGCTCTCGTTGCCGCCCACCGTGGTGACGGTGTCACCGGAGACACCCACCACGATGTTCACGTGGTCGGCATAGCTGCCACCGGAGTTCAGGTTGTAGACGACCGCGTCGCCGACGTGCGGGACCTGGCTGACGGTGCCCTTGGCCGCCCCGTACTTGTAGAAGTCCACGGCGCTGATGTCCAGCCCGGTCAGGTCGGACACCCCGGCGCGCTCCCAGACCCATCTCGCGAACACCGCGCACCAGCCGCCGCCGGGGCAGTTGCCGTAGTACGAGCACGTGTGCGGCTGGGTCGCCTCCTGGTTGGCGACGGCGGCGATGTCCGAAGCACTGGCGGCTTGCGCGGAGGGTATCGCCGCCACCTGCGCGGCGGCGGCGAGGCACAGACCCGCCATGGCGACGCCGATACGGCGGATCAGGGTTGATTTCACGTTCGGACTCCTCGGGTGGACGGCTGGATGCGGCGCTTCTGGCACCCGCGGAGAGACTGGACGACGCCTCTGTAAATCCCCTGCAAGAGCAGCCGAAGCCGTCCGGAGGCCTAGGGGGTGGGCCGGGACAGTTCGCCGTACTCGCGCGCGCCGAACGCGGCGAAGACGCGCAGCGCGTCGGAGCGGAGCTCGGCGGCCTTCTCGTGGTCGCCGTTGGCCTCGTGTACGGCTGCCAGGTCACGGCCGGCCCGTGCGCAGAACAGGGGCAGGCCGAGGCCGTCCCAGATCCGGACGGCCGCGTCGAGTTCCCGTACGGCCTGGTCGAGCCGTCCTTCGGCGAGCGACAGCTCACCCAGGGTCCGCAGCACCAGGCCCTCACCCAGCGGATCCGTGTGGTCACGGCATTCCCGGAGGGCGGCGGCCAGCGTGCCGCGCGTCCCGTCCGTGTCGCCGAGCCTGATCAGCGCCTTGACCAGGGCCTGATCGGCGTATGCGGCCATCAGGCGGTCACCGATCCCGCGGAACTGACCGGCGGCCACCGCGCACAGTTCGGCGGCCTGCCGGTACTCCCCCGCGGCTCGGTGTACGAGCCCTCGCGCGCGCAGCGCCAGGGCCTCTCCCCGGATGCTGCCGATCCTGCGGTAGGCCGCGGACGATTCGTCCAGCAGCGCGTGCGCTGCGGGGAAGTCGCCCTGCTCCAGGTGCACGGAGGCGCCGAGCCGAGCCGTGTGCCCGATGCCCGCGTCATCACCGAGCGCCCGGAAGCTCTCGCGCGCACGCCCCAGCTGGGACCTCGCGGCCGCGAACCGGCCGCGTTCCCGGTTCGCCGAACCGAGGCCGGCGAGGACCGTGGCCACGCCCCGCGCGTCACCGACCTCGTCGAACAGGGGAAGGGCCTGCGCGAAGTACCGCTCGGCGTCGGCGTACCGGTCCTCCTCGTAGCGCAGCTGCCCGAGTCCGGCCAGCACCGTGGCCTCGCCGGACAGGTTGCCCGCCCGGCGCGCGGCGGACAGTGCCGCGGTGTGGACACGGCCCCACTGTTCGAACCGGTTGCCGACCGCGAAGGCCGAGGCGGCGAGCGCGGCGGCGAGTTCACACGCGGCCGCGTCGAGATCCATCGCGGCGGCCCGCTCGACCGAGGCGATCAGCGTCGGCTCCTCGGTGGCGAACCAGGCCAGGGGATCGGCCAGCGCCGGCGCGGCCGCCTCGGGAGCGACGGGCCGGGCCGCCCCGCTCGACGTGGCGGCCGGCTGCACCGCGCCCGACGGGTGGACGGCCATGGCCTGCCTGACGAGCCACAGCCAGCCTCCCAGCACCCGCCCCATGGCGGCGGACCGTACGGCGGCCGGCTGGGTCTCCTCCGCCTGCTCGGCGGCGTAGACCCGGAGCAGATCGTGCATCCGGTACCGGAGCTGCCCGGCGTCCACGCGGCAGGCGAGGGGCTCCAGGAGTTGAGCGTCTATCAGCCGTTCGCACACGTCCTCGGCCACCGGTTCCGGTACGTCGAGCAGCGCTGCCACCAGCCATCCCGCGAACTCCGAGACGCCGAGGAGGCCGAGCCGGGCGAAGGTGAGGCGCGCCTGGTCGTCCAGGGCGTCGTAGCTGAGGCCGAAGCTCGTACGGACTTCCAGGTCCCCGGCCCGAAGTTCGTTCAGGCGGCGGCGCTCGTCGGCCAGCCGGCCCAGGAAGGTCGAGAGACGCCAATGGCGGCGGGTGGTCAGCCGTGCTCCCGAGATGCGCACGGCGAGCGGCAGGTTGCCGCACAGCCGGGCCACTTCGGCGGCCGCGCCGGGCTCGGCGGCGACCCGGTCCGCGCCGGCGATGCGTGCCAGCAGTTCCACGGCCTCCGCGTCGGCGAGGACGTCCAGTTCGACCCTGGACACGGCGGCGAGCCCCGCCAACCGGTTGCGGCTGGTCACCAGGACGCCGCAGGAGGGGCTGCCCGGCAGCAGCGGCCGCACCTGGGCCTCGTCGCCGGCGTCGTCCAGGACCAGTAGCATCCGACGACCGCTCAGCAGGCTGCGGAACATACCGATCCGGTCCTCCAGCCGGTCCGGTACGGCGCTGTCCGGTGTCCCGAGGGCACGGAGGAATCCGGCGATCACCTCGGTGGGCAGCGCCGCGGGCCCGACGGTGCCCCGCAGGTGCGTGTAGAGCTGGCCGTCCGGGTAGGCGGCCACCAGCTGGTGGGCCGCCTGAAGGGCGAGCGCCGACTTTCCCACCCCGCCGCAGCCGGACACCAGCCAGAGCGAACCCGAGGTGGTGAGCCCGTCGACGAGCGCGCCCAGCGCTTCGGCGCGGCCGATGAAGTCCGCGACGGCCGATGGCAACTGGGCCGGTTTCACCGAGGGCAGGGATACGGGGGCGTGCTCCTTGCCCGGGGGCGCCGCGAGTTCGGGGTCGGCCCGCACGATCGACTCGTAGAGGCGGCGCAGTTCGGGGCTGGGATCGATGCCGAGCTCGTTGGCGAGCAGCCGGCGCCCCTCGTGGTAGGTCGCGAGCGCGTCCGCCTGACGACCCACTCGGTACAGGGCGGTGATCAGCTGGCCCCGCAGGCGCTCGCGCAGGGGCGCGTCGGCGACCAGTGCGGGAAGCTCCCCGAGCAGCTCGGCCGTGCGGCCGAGAGTCAGGTCGGCGGCGGCCCTTTCCTCCAGCGCGGCCAGCCGCAGTTCGTCCAGACGGTGGGCCTCCGCCCGTAGCGCCTCACCGATTCCGCCCAGCGGCGCACCGCACCACAGGTTCAGTGCGGAGCGCAGCAGCCCTGCGGCTCGCTCCGCCTCGCCTGCGGCGAGTGCCTCCCGTCCGTGCGCGGCGAGTCGTTCGAAGACCGCCAGGTCCAGGGCATCGGCCGGTACGTGGATGACGTACCCGGGCGCGCGGGTTTGGAGCACGTCGCCCACCGCGCGCCGCAGAGACGACACGTAGGTCTGGATCAACGCCCTTGCGGTGGGCGGTGGTTCCTCGTCCCACACCTGATCCACCAGCCGGTCCACGGACACGACCCGGCCGCGCTGGAGCAGGAGGGCGGCGAGCAGGGCACGGGGCTTCGGCCCGCCCAGCGTGAGCCGCTGCCCCTCGCGCCACGCCTCGACCGGCCCGAGCAGCCGGAACTCCATCGGATTCCCCCCGAATCAGCGGTGTCAATGCCGCAGGGAGTCTACGAGGCGGGTGCGCGGCCCCGCCGCTACCAGTCGATCAACATGACGCCGCTGCTGGCGCCGCTGGCCAGGCCGAAGACCGCTGTCTTCGTGCCCGGGCCCAGGCGGCCCTGATCTCTGGCGAGGGCGAGCTGGAGGGGGAGCGACCCGGCGCCCATGTTGCCGGCGTTGCGGAAGGCGGGCACGACAGCGTCCGCCCGGACACCCAGGCGTTCGCAGATCACGCGGACGAAGGGGACCGACGGCTGGTGGATGCAGACCAGGGGGAAGTCGCCGGGATCGGCGTGCTGCTCCTTCAGCCACTGCCTGGCCTGGGTGTCCAGTCCGAGGAAGGAGGCGAACAGCTGCTCGGAGTCGATGTGGAGTCCGACCGGCCGGCCCGGAGCCTGGTGGGGGTTGAACAGGGCCGCGGCCGGCCAGCCCGCGGAGTTCGCCATGAAGGCGCTGGCGACGATCCCCGGAGTGTCGGCGGCTTCGACGAGCAGGGCGGCGCCCATGTCTCCGCCGGTCAGGGAGGCAAGGCCGGTGACCAGCTCCTGCGGGCTGAGCGTCCAGCGGCTGAGCCGGCTCAGGACCTCCCCGCACGCGATGAGGACCCTGCGGTACCGGCCGCAGCGGATGAAGGCGTCGGCGACCTCCAACGCGTTCAGGACGCTGTTGCAGGCATTGGAGACATCGAACACCGGGCAGGTGAGACCGGTCTTGGCCGCCACGAGGTGGCCGTTGGCGGGTTCTTGGACGTCGGCGCTGACAGCGGCGAACAGCAGCAGGTCGACGTCACCCGGCTCCACGTGAGCTTGCTTCAGAACGCGGTCGACGGCGCGTGCGGCCAGGTCGGACGGCAGGTCGCCGTCATCTGCGACGACCCGCTCCTCAAGGCCGTACAGCCGCCGCAGCAGCCGAGGCGGAACCCGTAGGCCCGGACTGTGCTCGCGCAGCCGGTCCTCGATGGCCTGGGAGGTCTGCCGGCCGGCGGGCAGGTGCACAGCGACCTGCGCGATACGGCTGAAGGCACTCATGCGGCGACCCGGCCCCTCACCACACCGTGCTCCGACCGATGCTCTGCCCATGCGCATGCCAACGCCATCAGGTTCCCTCGTGATCTCCGGGCGGCCGGGGCGCCGTGCGCGCCACCGGCATCCAGTGACCAACGACCGAGGCGGCGCGCAGGTGCGGCGCCTCCTCGCCGAGGCGCCAAGGCGCCAAGGCGCCAAGGCGCCAAGGCGCCAAGGCGGAGCATGGCCCGCCGGTCAGACGGCGGCCTCCGAGATGAGGAAGTCCAGGAAGCGGTCGGCCAGCGGTTCGCCCAGGAGGGGCTCCAGGAAGAGGAACTGCCCCTGGGGGTTGACCTCCAGCCACACCGGTTCGCCGTCCGGCGTCAGTTTGATGTCGATGATCCCCATGCGCAGGCCGAGCCGCCGCAGGACCGCCGTGACCCGCCGGGCCAGTGGTTCCGGGACCTCCCACTTGGAGATGGGGACGTTCAGGTCGGGGCGCCAGTCGAGGCTGTCCGTTTCGATGAGGGCCGCGCACATGTCCTCACCGAAGCAGTTGAGCCGGACGTGACGGCGCCCGGGAACGTACTCCTGGTAGACGGCGGGGCACACCTGGAAGGACTCTTCGGGAATCGAGGACGGGTCGTCGAGGTACTGGGTGAACATCAGCGGCCCGCTGGCCCCCAGCACCGGTTTGACGATGACCCGGCCGGTGCGGCGGACGAACTCGATCACCTCCTGGCGCGACTGCGACACCAGGGTGCGCGGCACCCGGAAGCCTTCCTCGCGTGCCACGGCGAGCTGGTACAGCTTGTCCGCCGCGCGGTCGGTCGCCTCCGGGGGCGACACCCACCGGCCGGCGAAGGCGGCCGCCAGCATGCCTCCGAGCGCTCCGCGGCAGTCGTTGTTGACCAGTCGTCGCGCGTGGTCGCTCGCCGCGTCGGCGGATGTCTGCTGGTTCGCCCTCATCCTCCGCCACCACAGCACCTGGACGTCCTCCAGCGGTACCGCGATCCCTTCGGAGGTCAGCACCGTGGCGGGCGAGTCCCCGTGTGAACTCCAGCTGAGGCTGGGCTGCCCGCTGATCCGGTCGCATTCGACGACGTGGAAGGGCCTGTAGTGGCGGCGGGCAGCGGCCTCCCGGATGGCGAGTGCGTGGAGGTCGTCCTTGATCGATACGGTGAGGATCATTACTCGGGACAGTCCACGCAGCAGTCATCACTGCAACCGCAGGAGCACGACTCGGACGCCGAGCCCGCCATGTCGCTGGCATCGATCTTGAGGCCCGTCGTGGCGCGAACGCCCTCCTCCCACGCACGCAGGTCTTCCGGGGCCTCCAGGCGGATGTAGGACTCGGGTTGGACACGCAGGACGACGGGGGGCGCCGCCGACGCGGCCGCGGAGGAGAACTTCGTCAGTCCCTTCCGCTCCTTTTCAACGGGCTCTCCGAGCTTGAAGGAAGCCATCGCGACCATCTCCGCTGCTGCCTTGGTTGGTCCATCATTTCCCTTCATCACAGCACCGTGAGCTCGCCGCCGCATCCTGAACTAGGGCCAGATTCAACTTCCTTGGCCGTACGGTCTCCGGCAAGGAAGGGCGGGGGGCGAACCGGAATCCGGTGCACCGTGCACGGCCGTCCTTCCACCGCGGTGCAGAATGGCGGGCATGCGCGCTCCCATCGGCCCCTTCGACGAGGCCCGCCCCGCTCCCGACTGTCTCGACGAGCTGATCGGGCCGGTGGCCGACGCGATCCGCTCCTGGCACGGCAGCGTCCCCGCCGAGCAGATCGTCCACATCGACACCGATCCCGCCATCGCCGACACCGCCGCCTTCGTCGAGCACTACGGGCAGGAGCTCCTCGGGCAGTCGGCGAACTGCGTGATCGTCGCCGCCCGCCGGGGCGGCGAGACCGCGCTCGCCGCCTGCGTGATCCCCTCCGGCGCCCGCGCCGACGTCAACGGCGCGGTGCGCCGTCGGCTCGGTGCGCGCAAGGTGTCCTTCGCCCCGATGGAGACGGCGGTGGAGCGGACGGGCATGGAGTACGGCGGCATCACCCCGATCGGTCTCCCGGTGGACTGGCCGCTGCTGGTGGACCGGGCGGTCGTCGACATGCCGTACGTACTGATCGGCAGCGGCCGTCGCCGCGGCAAGCTCATCGCCCCCGGCAAGCTGTTCGCCGAGCTCCCCGGCGCAGAGGTGATCGACGGCCTCGCCGGCTAGGTCCTGTCCGGGCCGTGTGATGCTGGCGGCATGACTGATCGACGCGAGGTTGTCATCGCCCACTGGCCAGGCCAAAGCCCTGCCGCAGAGAAGGGGTTGGCCGAGCTGCTGGCGGCCTACCACCTGCAGACGGAGGGGGAGAAGGGCGAGGCCGTGGCCGACGTGAACGGGTTGCCGGACCGCTACCGGGCGGAGATCTCGGATCCGCGGTCCGCGTTCGTCGACGATGTCGTGATGGTGGCCCTGAGCGGGGGCGCCACGGTGGGGTGCCTGGTGTTGACCGCCCCCGTGGCCGGGCACGCAGAGGTCAAAAGGCTCTGGACGGACCCGGCCTTCCGGGGCCGGGGGATCGCCTCCCACCTGATCGGCTCCGCGCTCGAGCAGGCCGTGGCCAGCGGCGTCCGTACGGTACGGCTGTCGGTGTGGAAGTGGCGGGTGGGGGCCATCGCCCTCTACGAGCGGCTCGGTTTCACCGTCACCGAGTCATGGGACGCCCGGGATCAGCTGGTGTGCATGGAGCGCGCCGTGTGAGCGGCCACGGTCGCGGCCGGCCACGACCGCGTCACTCGCCGACGGCCGCGGAAGGCCTTGGGCCGGTGATCCGTGGCGGCCGTGCGCGTGCCCCGGATCGGAGGGACGATGGACCGTGCGGGGCCGTCTGCGGCCGAAGCCGGGCGGGTGGGAAGGGAGCGGACCATGCTGGGCAGCAGCAAGGCTTTCAGTGGCTTCTCGGTCGACACGATCGAGAACGTGAAGGATTTCTACGGCTCAACCCTCGGGCTACGGGTCTCCGAGGACCACGGGATGTTGTTCCTGCACCTCCACGGCGGCAATGACGTCCTCCTGTACCCCAAGGAGAGCCACGCCCCCGCGACATTCACCGTGCTGAACTTCCCGGTGCCCGACATCGACCAGGCCGTCGACGGCCTGGTCGCCCGCGGCGTGACCTTCGAGCGCTACGAGGGCTTCGGGCAGGACGCGAAGGGGATCGCCCGCGACCAGGACGAAGGCCCCCCGATCGCCTGGTTCAAGGACCCCGCGGGCAACATCCTCTCCGTGCTCCAGGTGAGCGAGGCGTAGGCGGCAGGGTTACGCAGCCAGCTCGAACAGGAGCCCGTCACTCGAACAGGGCCCTCGAACGCGCGGACGCCCAGCCGGGCACCGCGGCGGTATGACCTCACGCCGCTCGGCCCGGCCGGCGCGCCCGCCACTGCCACGTGCACTCACCGAGCCCGCCCGCGCCCAGCGTGCACTCCACCGGGGCCCGACGCCGGGCTCCGGAGTCCCGTGTCCTGCTCGGCCGCAGAGCGCCACCGCGCCCGCGCCCTCGCCGTAGACCGACCGCTGCGCGGAATCTGTGTTCAGAGCCTTGTGCGCCCAGGGCGGACGCTGCTATTCCCTTCCATTAGGAAAGTTTCCTTACGATCGCCGGATCGTCAATGGGACGGAGACACCTTGAGACCCCCACGCGTTCGCCCGGCCGCCCTCGCCGGAGCCGCAACCCTCGCCGGCGCCCTGCTCACGGCCCTCATCACAGCCCCCGGGGCCGCGGTCGCCGCCCCCGTCACCCACGAAGCCGAGAGCGCCGTCATCTCGCAAGGTGCGGCCGAGTCGAACCATGCCGGATTCACCGGCAGCGGGTTCGTCAACTACGACAACATCAACGGCGGTTACGTCGAGTGGACGGTCAATGCCGCCCAGGCCGCCGACGCCACGATCAACCTGCGCTACGCCAACGGCACCACGGCCAACCGCCCGATGACCATCACGGTCAACGGCACGGCCGTCGCCACGAACAAGGCGTTCAACGGCACCGGAGCCTGGACCACCTGGGCCACCACCGGCCTGACCACCGCCCTCAAGGCGGGCGCCAACACCATCCGGGCCACCGCCACGACCGCGAGCGGCGGTCCCAACGTCGACCACCTCACCGTCGACACCGGGTCCACTCCCCCGCTACCGGGCGCCACTCCCGTCGGCGTCAACGGCCGGCTCGCCGTCTGCGGCACCAAGCTCTGCAACCAGTACGGCAAGCCCATCCAGCTGCGCGGCATGAGCACCCACGGGACGCAGTGGTACGCGAACTGCCTCACCGGCGGTTCGCTCGACGCCCTCGCCAAGGACTGGAACGCGGACGTCCTGCGCGTCTCCACGTACGTCCAGGAGGACGGCTACGAGAGCGACCCGCAGAAGTACACCGACCTCGCCCACTCCCTCATCGAGCAGGCGACCGCCCGCGGCATGTACGTGATCGTCGACTGGCACATGCTCGATCCGGGTGACCCGAACTACAACCTGGCCCGGGCCAAGACGTTCTTCACCGCGATCGCGAACCGCCACAAGGGCAAGAACAACATCTTCTACGAGATCGCCAACGAGCCGAGCGGCGTGGCCTGGTCCAAGATCAAGTCGTACGCGGAGCAGATCATCCCTGTCATCCGGACCATCGACTCCGACGCCCCGGTCCTCGTCGGCACCCGCGCCTGGTCCTCCTTCGGCGTCTCCGAGGGAGGCGATGAGACCGAGGTCGTCAACAACCAGGTGAACGCCTCCAACATCATGTACACGTTCCACTTCTACGCGTACTCGCACCGCGAGGAGTACCTGGACACGCTCTCCCGAGCCGCCGACCGGATCCCCGTGTTCGTCACCGAGTTCGGCACGCAGAACTACGCGGGTGAGGGCAGCAACGACTTCACCATGACGCAGAGGTACCTCGATCTGATGGCGGCCAAGAAGATCAGCTGGACCAACTGGAACTTCTCCGACGACAACCGCACCGGCGCGGTCTTCAAGACGGGCACCTGCGACAGCAACGGCCCGTGGACCGGCACCGGTTCGCTCAAGCCCGCCGGGGTCTGGATCCGCGACCGCATCCGCACCGCAGACAGCTTCCCCACCGGCTGACCCACCCGGCCGCCACCCGCCGAGCGCCCTCGGCAGCTCCGCGGGTGGCGGTCGCAGCAGGTTCAACTCCCGTTCATGCCACGCTCGCCGGGCCTCCCTAGCCTCCCTGTGTCCGTCACCCGACCGAGGGGAAACACCCGGTGTCCTTCACCGTCTTCGCCCGCACGGCCGCCCTGCCGGCCGCCGTCGTGGCCGCCCTGGCCTTCCCGGCCGCACCCGCGCACGCGGCCGCCGGCTCCGTCACCGCGACCGTGGAGACCGCGCCGGTCTCGCACAGCGGAGACGCGGCCGACGACCCGGCGATCTGGGTGCACCCGACCGACCCCGCCAAGTCCGTCGTCATCGACACCGACAAGAAGGGCGCGCTGGAGGTCTACGACCTGTCCGGGACCCGGATCCAGCGGATCAGCGGCGACTTCGGCAACAACGTCGACCTGCGCGGCGACATCGTCGTCTCGGCGGACGACGAGGCCGCCGACGGCAACGGCGCCATGCACGTCTACCGCATGGACCCCGCGACCCGGAAGCTCACGTGGCTGGAGGACGTCCCCACCGAGGTCACCGCGCACGGCATCTGCCTCTACACCTCGCCGGTCTCGGGGAAGCTGTACGCCTTCCCCAACTCCACCTCCGGCCGCGTCGAGCAGTGGGAACTCGCCGTCAGCGGCGACTCGGTGAGCGCGACCTCCGTCCGGCTGTGGGACGCGGGCTCGGCCGTCGAGGGCTGCTACGCCGACGAGACCACCGGCAAGCTCTACCTCGGCGAGGAGGACGTCGGCGTGTGGATCTACGGCGCCGAGCCCACGGCCGGCACCGGCCGTACCAAGCTCGACTCCACCGGCTCCGGCGGACACATCACCGCCGACACCGAGGGCATCACCGCCGCCGGCAACCGGATCTACGTCTCCTCCCAGGGCAGCAACGACTTCACCGTCTACGACCGCACCACCCGCGCCCACCTCGGCCGGTTCTCCGTCGCGAACGGCACCTCGGCCGACGACTGCGAGGACACCGACGGCATCGACGCCACCGCCGCCAACCTCGGTCCGGCCTTCCCGCAGGGCGTCTTCATCTGCCAGGACGGCTCCAACTCAGCGCCCGGCACCAGCGGCAACCAGAACTTCAAGCTCGTACCGCTCCAGCGCATCACCGCGCTGTTCGGCTGATCCTCCCCGGGCCCGGTCGGTCCTACTGCCCGTCGCGCGGCGCCTGCGCGTCACCCTCGGCCCTGGCCATGGCCAGGGCCATAGCCGTGGCCGTGGCCGTGGCCGTGGCCGTGGCCGTGCCTGACGGGCTCTGGGTGGGCTCCGGCGTGCAGGTGACCTCGTCGCGCGGCGTGTAGTGGGTCTTGAACTCCTCGCTCTTCACCTCCAGACCGCCCTGCACGAAGACGCGGCCGACGGTGACGTCGAAGCCTTCGAGCGGGGTCTGGACCTCGCAGAGCGGTCCGCTGCCCGTGCGCTTGGCGGGCGGCGTGATGTTGGTGCGCGGTCCCTTGGTCGCCCGTATCTCGTCGTACTTCTTCGTGCCGAGGAGGGTGATGGTCAGCGAGGTGTCGCTGGATTCGGCCTGGATGTAGAGCGGGTGGCCGGAGTCGTTGACCCAGCGCAGGTCGAGGGTTCCCCAGGCGACGGTGGCCTCGCGGCCCTCGGGGTAGCGCTCGATGTAGAAGGAGTGCGCGCCGTGCTCGACGGGTTTGAGGCCCGCGAAGAACACGGCGTTGAACATGGTGGTGGCCACGGCCGAGACGCCGCCGCCCGGCGATTTCACGTACTGGCCGTTGTTGATCATGATGCCGTCGACGAAGCCGTTCTCCGGGGTGCGCTCGCCGACCGTGCGGTTGAAGCTCCACTCCTCCCCCGGCTGGACCACCGAGCCGTTGATGAGCTCGACGGCGCGGCCGATGTTGGTGCTGCGGTACGGGGCGGCCGGGAAGGCGACGGTGAAGGAGGAGACCTTCTCCTTGATGCCGAGGCGCCGCGCTTCGGCGCTCGCGAGGTCCAGGCGGCCCGGCACGGTGGCGACCTCGGCGCTGCGGGCCGCGCCCGTGCGGGTCAGCAGGGGCAGTACGGCCCGGCCGAGCGCGGCTTCCGTGACCCGGCGTCCCGTGCCGCCCGCCGTGTCGGGAGCCCGGGTGGCTGCCGCGATCGGGCGGGCCACGGCGGGGTCGGCGAGCAGACCCTTGGAATCCAGGTCCGGCGCCAGACGGCCCTCGCCGTCGGACTTCATCTCCAGGTGCTCACCGAGGACGGCGGGGCTTATGGCTATGCGTTCCCCCGCCACGGTGAGCGTGACGGGCCCCGACATCGCCGGCTGCGCGAACTGCCGCATGGCCCGTCCGGTCTCGTCGGCCCCGATGCGCGGCTGGGTGCGCTCGACCGGCATCTCGACCGGGCCGGAGCGCGCCCGCAGGTATCCGTCACGGAGGGTGTCGAGCGCCCGGTCCTCGATCAGCGCCACGCCGGGCCGGGGGGCGACGGCCTTCGCCGTGCCCTGCGCGAATTCGATCAGCCCGTCGCGGGCCCGCTGCCGGGTGGTCGCGCCGATGTGGTCGACCGCGGCTCGGCCGGTCCGCTCGTTCATGGTGACCACGGGCTCGACGTCCCGGTCGACGGAGGCGAAGAGCCTGCCGATGACGGTGGCCGGACCGTATCCCGTGTGTACGGCGCGGTCGACGGTCGCGGCGGTGTCCAGTGACAGCCCGAGAGCGGCGGGATCGGCCTTCTCGACGTGGTCGCCGATCTTCATGGCGACCGGCGCCGCAGCGGTGGGCCCGAGCTCCCGGGCCAGCGCCTGCTGGGCCTGCGCCCGGCTCATTCCGCCGATGTCCACGCCGCGGACCCGCGTACCCCGGTCGATGTCACCACCGGTGACGAGGCCGGTGACGTAGAGACCGCCCAGCCCCAGGACGACGGCTCCGCCTGCCATCGGCAGAGCGATCCGCCAGTTGCCCGTCTTGCCCGTCCAGCTGCCCACGCGTCCCATGCCTCTCACCGTGGCGCCGACCGGTCCATCTGGTGGCGCGGGCCGCGACAGCAGCCGGTATACGACGATTACGGGAAATAATGATTGCCCTTAATCGTCCGATTCGGTGATGGATGAGACGGTTGTCACGATGTGGGGGCAGCGCGCCCCGGTCCGGTTACGGAACGTGACGCGCCTGGGCGCTACGGCCCGGGTCAGAGGCGCGCGGCGCGCCCCAGCCGGCCCAGGTCCACGAACTTGAAGTCCGTGTTGGTACGGGCCTCCCCGTCGGGCCCGGTGACCTCGGGCGTGTTGGAGCCGTCCTGGACGACCAGCAGGCCGTTCGGGAACTTCGTACCCAGCGGTGCGCTCATGACGGCGGCGCCGTCGCACACCTCCGAGCCGTCGGGCGCGCCGGGCCCGGTGCCCGCGGCGATGCGGAAGCCGCGTACGTACGCGTTTCCGTGCTCGCGGTCGAAGACGGCGAAGGTGTCGTCGCCCTGGCTGGAGGCGAGCAGGTAGCCGCCGTGCCCGGGGTGCTCGGGGTCGCGCCAGATGGTGAGGCCCTCCACGTCGGCGGATACGTGCCGTCCGCCGAAGCCCGGGTCCGCGCCCGCTTCGCATTCCTCGGTCTGCGGGTTCCAGGTGCCGGGCACCCCGAAGGAGCGGACCTTCTCGATCAGGCGGGCCGGGGAGCGCAGGTCGGCGTCGAGCTTCCAGATGCCGACGTCCTCCTGCCCGGCGTAGAGGTCACCGGTGTCGGGGTCGACGACCATGCCCTCGACCTGGGGGAGCTCGCCCGGTTCGGCACACGGCGCCCACGTCTTGCCGTCGGGCAGCGTGAAGGAGGAGGGCAGCGAGGTGGTGCGGACCGTGCGGTAGCCGACCTTCCCCTGCCCGTTCGGCAGCAGCTCGGCCAGCGCGAGGGCGGTGGCGTGGCGCCGGCTGGTGACCGCGAACGAGCGGCCGCTGCGGCGGTCGGTGTACGCGGCCAGGCCGTACGCGGTCCGCTGGTCGTTGACCTCGTCCTGACCGGCCGAGAAGACCGGCGGGGCGGCCGCCTCGTCGGTGACGTCGACCAGGGGTGCGCCGCGCCGCTCGGGGTCGATCCGGTAGACGCGCAGCTGGTCCCGGCCACGGTCGGAGACCACGGCCACGTCGTGGCGGCCGTCGGGGAAGCGGAGGCCCGTGATCAGGTCGACGTTGTTGAAGCGTCCGGGCTTGTCGCCGTCCCTCGGCGGGGGCGGCGCCGGCAGGGACTGCACCTGGCGCCCGTCCAGGTCGTACACGCGCAGGCCGCCCTCCTTGGCCGTCGCGATCACCAGGCTGCGGTCGGGGTCCTTCGGGTTGCGCCAGATCGCCGGGTCGTCGGCGTTCGCGTTGCCGCCGGCCTCGTCGTCGAAGAGGGAAGGCGTCTCAACGGAGGCCGACACCTGGGGCAGCCGCGATGACCCGGCGCGGTCCACGCCGGCGTGCGCCGGTACGGCGATCACGCCCAGGACCACGACCGTCGCGGCGGCGATGACCGGCGTCCGCCTTCTTGAGATCACGCTCATCTTGTCTCCTCCTCACAGGGTTCCGACGTGGTCCCCCACCATGATCTACCCGTGAGTGGCCACCATGGAGCAGGCGTGACGTGGGCATGACCGCACGATGAAATCGCACAGCCGCCGCGCCCGGGCGGCCCACGTCAGGCCTAGCTGAGCCTGCACGTGCCCTCGAAGCCCGCGAGCTTCCCGGAGAAGCGGACGAGGCGACCCAGACCTCGCGGAACGACCCGGGTGCGCATGGTCACCACGGCATCGATGGCGACCCCGGCCGGGGCCCGCACCAGCAGCCGCAACTCCTCGTTGACGTGGAGGAACTCCCTGTCGGAAGCGTGGAAGTCCCAGTAGGCGGTGGTGAATCCGATGCCCGACGACGTGATGCGGGGGCAGTAGACCGTACGCCGCCTGAGCAGCTGCGGCGTCAGGTCCGCGCCCAGGGCGGCGCCGGCCGCGCTGAACCTGAGTCCCCCTCCGAGGCTGGTCTCGATCTCGATGGGCTCCTCGCCCTCCACCAGCGTGGGCGACATGTCGGCGATGGTGGCTCCCGGCGAGGGCGAGAGGTCGAGCACCAGGCGCGACCAGCGCACCGTGCACTCGGGGTGCGTCTGGACGACGCAGATCAGCGGGATGTCGTAGCCCTGGACAGCGGGATCTCCGGTGTCGACGGCCGTCACCTCGCCCCGGGCCAGTCCGATCCGGGTGTCGCGGCGCAGCAGGCTGACGGTCGCCTCGTCGAGGCTCTGATAGCCCCGGTCGGGCTCGTCCTCCTCGACGGCCGGGGTGATCAGGCCGAGCAGGTCGAAGCCCGGCGGCAGCTGCTCCGCCACTCCAGCCGCTCGAGCGGCTTCGGCGGTGTCGGCCATGTCGGCCGTGTCAGCGGTGTCCGGCATACGGTGCGTCCTTTCCTGTGGTGCGGGGGGCACGCCATTCGCCGAGCAGGCAGAAGCCTGCCCATCGGTCCAGCCGGTCTCCGCCGGGACGGTCGCGCGCCGCCAGCATCGCGGTGCGCAGGGCCTGGCCCGGCGGTTCGCCGGACAGGGTGAGGTCGTGGAAGTCGCCCATGATCGGGGCGGTCGTCGCATCGGGGACCCGCCACAGGCTCATGATCAGCGAGCGCACTCCCGCGAAGAGCAGGGCCCGGCTGAGGCCGAGCGTCTCGTCGGTGCGGCCGGTGCGGCCCAGGCCCGTCTCGCAGGCGGAGAGCACGGCCAGCCGCACGCCGTGCCAGTTCTGCCGGAGTACGTCGTGGCCGGTGAGCACGCCGTCGGCGAGGACCAGGCCCGAGGAGAGCGGATCGTCGCTCTGGAACGAGGCATGGCAGGCCGCGTGCAGGATCTCCGCGCCGGCCATCTCGTGCAGGACCCGCTCCCGGGTCGCCGCCTCGCCGATCAGGGGCGTGGACCCGAGGCGGGGGCCGAGCAGTTGTGCCTCGGCGCGGGCGTGCGGCAGGTCCCCACCGGGGTCGCCCAGCACGACGGCGCCCCGGCCGGCGACCGCCGTACGGTGGCCGAGCGTGCGGAGCAGGGAGACGCTGGGCAGGTAGCCGACGGGGTTGCGGTCCAGGAGGGTGGCGCCGCCGTCCGGTGACAGGGCGTGGAACGGCACGTTGTGCAGGGCTCCGGTCGGGCAGATCAGTACGGTGTCCCCGGGCGCGGTCAGCCCCTTCAGCGGAGCCACGAGCGGACCCAGCACCTGCTGGAAGAGGCCGGGCATGTCGATGGCCATCTCGCGTACCTGGCCCGCGCTGCCGAGGTTGTCCGCGATGAAGCGGTGCATCTGGTCGGCGTCCGCGTCGATGCCGGTGACGGCCAGCCCGGTGCGGGGGTCCAGGGTGAAGAGCACGGTGCGGCCGTCGCCGAGCTGTGCGTAGGAGGCCACCACGACCCGCTCGCCGGCGAGTTCGTCGAGGACGGCGCCGGGTGCGGTCACCGTGGAGCGGCGGATGGCGACGTACTCCTCGGCCGCCGGGCAGCGCTCGGCGATGGCGGTCCACACGGCTGAGAGCTTCTGTCCGATGTCGTGGTGCAGGGCCCAGTCGGTGCGCGGCGCCTGTGCGACGGCGGTCCGCTCGCGCAGCAGCGCGGCCTCCCTGGCGAGCAGTTCTCGCGGTGCGTCGGCGGGTGCGCGGAGTTCGGCCGTGCTCATGGCATCGAGCAGGGAACGTGCCCGCAGCCGTTCGGAGACCGTGAACGCCGCCTCCGTGCTGCCGTGCCCGTCGATCCGGTAGCGGGTGAGCAGCTCGTACGCGTCGGCGCGCTCGTCCTGGATGCTCCGCCTGAGCTTCGGGTCGGTCTGCAGGGCCCGCACCAGGTCGGCGAGGTCCACGCCGAGTTCGAGGACGGCCGTGGCGGTCTCCGGCTCGCCGGCCTCCCAGGCGGCTCGGGCCATCGGGCCGATGACCGGCCAGGCCCGTTCGGGGTGCTCGATGCGTACCGGTTCACCGGGCACTCGGCGCGGCCGCCACAGGAAGGGGTCGCCGTCCCGGCCGGGCACGCCGGACAGGTGCAGGACGTGTTCGTACGCTTCGAGGGGATCGCCCAGATCCGCGCGCTCGCCCAGGATCTCGGCGGTGACCATCCAGTCGGCCGACAGCCGGTCGGCGTTGCCCGCGTTGCACGCCCGGGCCTCGGCGATGTGCCGCAAGGCGGTGCGGTTCAGCCCCAGCTCGAAGAGGGCCTTCGCACGGGAATGGTGGACGAAGGCGAGGGTCTGCTTGACCGGTGACCACCCCGCGTCCCGCTCGGCGAGCGGCAGGGCCTGGTCCAGGAACCGGAAGGTGTCGTCGGCGTCACCTTGCCGCTGGCTCACCACGGACGCGTGGACCATCCGCAGGATCCGCTCCTGGTCGGAGCCCGGGACTCCCTCGCTCCATTCCTGTGCCCGCCCGCGGTAGCCTTCCGCGGCCTCCTCCTCGCCGCAGCGATCGGCGGCCTTGGCCAGCTCCTCGTACAGCCTGGCCCTGGGGTTCCCCTCCAGGGCTGCGCCGAGGATGCCTTCGAGCTGTCGTCCGACGCGCTCCCGTTCGACCCGGTCGGTCTCCAGCCATCCCTCGGCCTGTCGGAGGACCGCGAGGGCCTCCGTGTACCGGCCCACGTCCCCGAGGATGTCGGCCATGTGCTCCAGGGCGCTGGACACGAGCAGGGCCTTCCCCGCGGACTGATCGTCGTCCTCGGCCCACTGGCCCTGCAGGGACTCCGCGAGCTGCACCCGGCGCCGGGCCAGGAGCAGCGCCCTCCGGGTGTTCCCGGCCTTCGCGCTCCACTGCCAGGCCAGTGCCCACAGCCCCGCGTACGCGTCACCGAAGTGCTCCGGCAGCCACCTCTCCTGCCAGCGCGCGAACCCCTCGTCGTCCTCGATGCAGTCCAGCAGCTCCGGGATGGAGGGGTCCTTCTCCCGCATGGCCTCTTCGAGCTCCTGGGGGACCTGCGCCTGGATCCCCGAAGCCGACAACTGCTGGAACACCGGATCGCCTTGGGCTTCCTCCGGGGACGTCGCCGCGCCGTCGGTGCTCTTCTCCGGATCGCTCTCCGGCCTGTGCAGCACGGCGCGCAGCCGGCCGAGCGATCTGCGCACCATCGACGAGGATGCCGGGTGCGCCGAGAGGGGTGCCGACTCGCGTACGGGTACGGGCGCGGCCGAGGATTCGGGCTCGGGCGGGAGCGAGGCGAGTGCCTGCCTGGCTCCGCCGTAGCCGGGGTCCATGGCCAGTGCGCGCCGGTAGCAGGCGCGGGCCCGCTCCGGCTCGGCCTGCATGCGGAACGTGTCACCGAGGAACCGCCAGGCCATCGGTGTCTCTTCGGCTGCCAGGGACTCCTCGAAGTACGCGCGGGCGACGTACCGCTCCTGCCGCACGTAGTGCACGTCTCCCAGCCACAGCAGCGCCATCGCGCTGTCCGGGTCGAGCTCCAGTGCCCGCCGGTAGCAGGCGGTCGCCTCCGTCAGCTCGCGGCGCTGGAAATGCTCGTCCCCGCGCCGCAGGAGCTCGTCCACATCGGTGCGGGGCGACAGGGGCACCGGCGCGTCCAGCGCCACTCCGAGCAGTCGGGCGACCGCGGCCGCCATCGGAGGGTCCTCCTCGGCGAGCTTCCTGAGCTTCTCGGCTCCGTCCGGGCTGCCTTCGAAGAGCGCCGCGAGCAAGTGCGCCTCCATCTCGGGTGGCGGGAGCGATGCGGCGCCGGGATCGATGGTGAGGGTGCCGTCCTCGAACCGGGCCAGCAGCGGGGCCGGCGGCAGGGCGAATCCGCCGCGCATGTCCGTCGGCAAGATCTCGACGAAACCGTTGTCCCCGCGGATCCTGGCCAGGTGGGCGTCCCAGACCGCGGCTTCGGGGGAACCGAGCTCGCTCAGGATGATGGCGAGCAGGGTCAGCACCTCCTCGTCCTCGGGACCGGGCGGGTCGGCCACGCGGGCGCGGAGTATCGGCACGGCCCTCTCGCTCCTGCCGCTGTTCCGGTAGACGAGTGCGAGCCGCATGGCCGTGGGCTTGTCCTCGGGCCGGTCCGCGTGCAGCGGCTCGAGCACTTCGACCGCCAGCGCCGGCATGTCCAACTCGTAGTAGATCTCCCCCAGCGTCTCCTGGAAGACGGCCAGCCGCGGGTGACCGGCGAACACCTCGTCCAGTACGCGCGCCCGCTGCGCGGCCCCGCCGCTCTGCTCGGCCACGGCCCGCAGTAATCGGCTGAGCAGGGCCCGGAACAGTTCCTCCGCCTCGCCGTCGCGGTGCTCGCGCAGCCAGCCCTCCAGCAACGCGCGCGCCGTGGCGGGCTCCTCCGTCTCCCACCAACGGCCTGCGGCCTCACCTGCCGAGACCCTGGCCCTCAGCGCCCGCCACACCTCCTCGACGGCCGGGCCCCGTCCTCGGTCCCCCAGGGGTTCCAGCGCCCGGTCCACGGCGGCCGGAAGGCCGTACTCCTGCGGGTCGGTGTCCGCCGTGGCGAGCATCCCGAGCCGCCCCAGGGCCACGGCCAGCGGGTTTCCCGTGGCGGCGCCGAGATGTTCCGCCTGCGCGAACTGCCGGTGCGCCTCCTTACGGTCTCGCATGCGATCGGCCGCGACCCCTCGCAGGACATGCGCTTCCACCTGGATCCGTTCACCCAGATCCAGGTCCGAGCGGCCCCCGCTCGACGCCGCGACGCCCAGGCCGATGGCTGCCAGCACCTCCGCCATCGCGCGGGCCGTCTCCTCGTCGTGCCAGCCGATGCCCGCGTCGGCGGCGAGCGCGAACAGGTCCTCGGTCAGGGAGGCGTGGTCCACCGTCCCCGCGCTGCCGCAGGTGCGCAGCAGCTCCTCCGTGGGGAGCGAGCCGAGCCGACGGATCTGCTCCCCCGCCGCCACCGGGTCCCGCGACTGCGGCCGGGTGAACATGTCGGCCCTCAGCGAGCTCCAGAGCCTGAGCAGTGTCCAACCGAACATGACCGCCCCCCTGCGTCATGCGTGCCTGTGTGACCCGTACCGAACAGTACGTCGCCCCTCACCCCTCCAACGCCGCTTCTCACGGACTTGGTTCCCGCACGGGCGATCACGGGATGCCGGCCGGCCGACCGGCCGGCGCGGAGCCGCGGGGCCTTTCTTAGCGGAACGTTAGATCTGCGTGGCGGACCTTGTCCGGGTGCGACGGCGGACGCATGCTCTGGGCACTCATCAGGGACTTCCGTCTGGAGCCGCCATGTCCTCGTCCGCCGTCATGCCCGGATCGCCCGGATCGCCACCCGTGGACGAGCGCAAGAAGCGCCGTCTCGCACTCATCGGCGGGTCCCTGGGCAATCTCGTCGAATGGTACGACTGGTTCGTCTACGCCAGCTTCGCGATCTACTTCGCCGACTCCTTCTTCCCCGGCGACAACCCGACCACGCAGCTGATGAACACGGCGGGGATCTTCGCCGTCGGCTTCCTGATGCGCCCGGTCGGCGGGTGGATCCTCGGCCGCGCCGCCGACCGGCACGGGCGCAAGAGCGCGCTCACGCTCACCGTCACCATGATGTCGGTGGCCGCCCTGCTGATCGCGGTCGCCCCGACCTACGGACAAGCCGGCTACTTCGGCGCGCTGGTGCTGCTGCTGGCCCGTCTGCTCCAGGGGATGAGCATCGGCGGCGAGTACGCGGCCAGCGCCACCTACCTCACCGAGGCGTCGGCCCGCGATCGGCGCGGCCTGGGCTCGTCCTTCCAGTACGTGTCGATGACCTGCGGCCAGCTGCTCGGCCTGGGCATCCTGATCACGATGCAGCACACCCTCACCACGGCCCAGTTGGAGAGCTGGGGCTGGCGGATCCCGTTCGTCCTCGGGGCACTGTTCGCGGTGGTCGTCTTCTGGCTGCGGCGACGGCTCCAGGAGACCGACGCGTTCAAGGAGGAGTCGTCGGGCGGCGACGTGCACGACGACAGCACGCGCGGCACGCTGAAGGCCCTGTGGCAGTACCGGCGGCAGGCGGGCCTGGTCATGGCGCTCACCCTCGGCGGCACCGTGGCGTACTACACGTACACCACCTACCTCACCAAGTACCTGGTCGGCAGTGCGGGCATGGAGAAGACGACCGCCACTCTGGTCAGCTTCACCGCGCTGACCCTCTTCGCCGTGCTGCAGCCCTTCGCCGGGATGCTGTCCGACCGGATCGGCCGCCGTCCCCTGCTGATCACCTTCGCGGTGGGCTGCACCGTCGGCACGTACCCGATCATGACCGCCCTGGGCTCGGCGTCCTCGTACTGGTCCGCGCTGGGGCTGTCGCTGCTGGCCCTGGTGATCATCACCGGCTACACGTCGATCAACGCGGCGGTCAAGGCCGAGCTGTTCCCCACCCGGGTGCGCGCCCTGGGCGTGGCACTGCCGTACGCGATCGCCAACGCGCTCTTCGGCGGCACGGCGGAGTACGTGGCCCTGTGGTTCAAGAGCAGCGGCCACGAGAAGACGTTCTTCTGGTACGTCTCCGGGTGCGCGCTGATCTCCCTCGTGACGTATGTGCTGATGCCGGACACCCGCAACGCCGCACTCAGCCGCGCCGAGATGGAGGCCGGCGCGGATGCCGAGCAGGTCAAGGGACAGGACCGGCCGACGGCGGCTCGCGTAAACTGATGCGCCAGGTCGTCATCGGTCGCGAGCCGCGAGGAACTTCCCATGCACGCGCTTCTCGTCGAGGACGACGACCGCATGGCCCAGGCCCTCGGCACCGCCCTCGCCCAGCGCGGACACACCGTCCGCAGGGTCGGCCGCGCCCTGGACGCCCTGCGGCACGTGCGCGAGGCCGAGTTCGTCCTGCTCGACCTGGGCCTGCCCGACCTCGACGGACTGGAGCTGCTGCGGCGGCTGCGTACCGTCTGTGACGCGCCGCTGATCGTGGTGACCGCGCGCTGCGAGGAGCGCGACATCGTGCAGGGGCTGCGGGCGGGAGCCGACGACTATGTCGTCAAGCCCTTCCGGATGGCCGAGCTGATGGCCCGCATCGACACCGTACGCCGCCGCACGGGCGCGAACTCCGGCCGTTCGGGCGCCGGTTCTGCGGCCACGGGCGGCCCGCCGGTGCGCACCGGAGACGTCGAGGTCGACCTGGCGGGGCGGACCGTCACGGTGGCGGGCGCCGAAGTCAGGCTGACCCGGCGCGAGTTCGACGTCCTCGCGTTCCTCGCTGCCCGCCCGGACCAGGTGCATTCCCGTGAGGAGATCCTGGACCGGATCTGGGGGGACGCCTTCCTCGCCGCCTCCCGCTCACTGGACGTCCATGTGGCGGGCATCCGCGCCAAGACCGGCCGCTCCGGCCTGGTGCGCACCGTCCGCGGGTTCGGCTACCAGCTCGGCTGCCCAGCCGCCGGCCATGGGCTGGACGGCGAGCGATGAGACGCAGGCTGCTCGCCGTGCTGATGGTGCTCATGGGGGTCGCGGCGCTGCTGCTCTGCGTCCCCCTGGCCGATGCCTACGCGCGGGGACGCACCGAGCACCTGCTCCTCCAACGCCGCTCGGAGGCCGTTCGGTTCGCCGATCTCGCCGACCGCATGCGCACCGAGGCCGACCGGGCGGAACTGTCCGCCGAGATCGGCCGGTACGCCCAGCTGTACGGAGCCGGGGTGGTCGTGGTGGACACCGCGGGAACGACGCTCGCGCGGGCCGGAGCCGGGGCATCCGCGGAAGGCTCCGGGGACGCCCTCGGCCGCGCCCTCACCGGCCGCTCCACCGACCGGCTGCCCACCCTGCGCCCCTGGGGCCCGAGGACCGTCGTGCTCGCCGAGCCCGTGGGCCGGGACGAGCGGGTCAGCGGGGCGGTCCTGATGGCCGTGCCCACCGATGCCGCCCGCCGGGACGTGACGGTCCGCTGGTCGCTCATCGCCGCCGGGGCCCTCGCCGCCTTCGCGGCCGCCGCCCTGGTCGCGGCCGGGATCACGCGCTGGCTGATGCGCCCGGTCCTCGACCTGGACCGGGCGGTGGAACGACTGACCGCCGGCAGCCTCCAGGCACGGGCCGTCTCCGACACCGGCCCGCCTGAACTGCGCCATCTGCGGCAGCACTTCAACACCATGGCGCAGGCCCTGGCCGACTCCATCGTCCGCCAGCGGGACTTCGTCGCCGACGCCTCGCACCAGCTCCGCAATCCGCTGGCCACCCTGGTGCTCCAGTTGGAGAACGTCGAACCGCACATCGCGCCCGGGCCGGGCCGGACCGAGCACAGCCGCGCGCTGGACGAGGCCGAACGCCTGGAGGAGCTGCTCGACGGCCTGTTGGCCCTCGCGCGGGTGGAGTCCGGGACGGCCGAGCTGAGCGACCAGGACGTGTCGCGGGCGGTACGGGACCGGGTGAGGGCCTGGACTCCGGTCTTCCGCGGCGCGGGACTGGAACTTGACGCCGTCGGCCTCCCCGAGGACCTGCGGGCCCGCGCCCTGCCCGACGCGGCGGGCCGGATCCTGGACGCGCTCCTCGACAACGCCGTCAAGTTCGTGCCGCCCGAAGGCCGCGTCGAGGTGCGCGCCACGCGCGGGGCGGACGGCAGCACCGTCGTACGGGTCGCCGACGACGGCCCGGGAGTGCCGCAGGAGCAACGGGACTTGCTGCTCCGGCGTTTCGCGCGCTCGCCCGAGCACCAGAACGTCCGCGGCAGCGGACTGGGACTGGCCATCGCCGATGAGATCGCCCGCATCAGCGGCGGCCGGCTCGGCGTCAGCGGCAACACCCCGCACGGCCTGGTCTTCGAACTCCGGCTCCCGCCCTCGCCTTCACCCTCATGACGGCTCGACCACTCCGCCGTCCCGCCGTTGCGGGGCTCCCCCGTTCGCGGTTCAGCCGTACACCGACCGGTAGTACGCGACCGCGCCCGGGTGGAGCGGTATCGTGCCGGTCGAGATGGCGAACCGGGGCTCCAGCCGCGCCCCGGCAGTCACCTCCCGCAGCAGGTCCCGCCACCGGGCGAACACCACCTGGAGCAGCTCGCGTACGGCGCTCTCCGGCACGCCCTCACCTGCCAGGAGGTAGTTGCCGACCCCGAGGGTTCCCACCGGCTCCGCCAGCCCGTACACCCCGGCCGGAAGCGTCACCGCCGTGTAGACCGGGGCATGGCGCTCGCGCAGCGCGCCCACATAGCCGTCCAACGGCAGGAATCTCAGCGGCAGTTCGCGTGCCAGCTCCGACAGCGCGGGCGTGGGCACGCCCCCGGACCAGAACAGCGCGTCGACCGTGCCCTCGCGCAGCGCCCGCACCGAGGCGGCGAGACCCAGCCACCGCTCGTGCGCCGGCGAGGACCCGCCGTTGAGCCCGGCCGCCTCCAGGACCCGCTGCGCCACCACCTGCACCCCCGACCCGGAGGCACCGGCGGCGACCGGACGCCCGGCGAGATCCTGCACCGACCGCACCGGCCCGCCCGCCGGGACGACGAGGTGCGTGTAGTTCACGTAGACCCTGGCCAGCGCCGTGACGGCGGCCGGACGGGAGAACGACTCGCGCCCCAGTACCGCGTCCTCGGCCACGTCCGCCATGGCCAGCGCCAGCTCCACCGATCCCTCGTCCAGCTTGCGCAGGTTGTTCACGCTGGCCGCGGTGCTCACCGGCACGATCTCCAGCCCGCGGCCGCTCGCGGCGGCGGCCTGCGCCAGGGCCTTCCCGAACGCGTTGTACGGGCCTCCGTCCGGCCCCGTGGCGAGCCGCAGTCGCCGCACCGGACCGGGGCCCCCGGCGCATCCGGCCAAGGCCATCGCGCAGGCGCCGAGCCCGGCGCCCATCACACGTCGGCGGGTCAACTCTGCGCTGGTCACGACGCGAGCCTAGTGCTGTGACCGGAAAGGTTCACCGGGTCACGGCCCGTGGCAGAGTCATCCCCATGTTGACCTCGATACGCGGGCGGCGCGGGCACTTCGCCGCGACCGCTCTTCTCCTCGGCTGCACCATGGCCCTGACCGCATGCGGCACGAATCCCGGCGGGAACTCGGCGGCCGGTGACCCGAGCACACCCCCCGGCCTGCCTGCGAGTTCGAGCCCCAGTGCGGCCGGCGCCTCCCCTCATGTGGAGCCCGGAGCCGGCGACGGCGCCCCGCACTACAACGAGAACAACGCCCACCGCCGCTCCGGCGACATGTCCCCCGCCAGCGCCGAGGACGCACGGAAGGAAGCCGCTCGTATCGAGCCCGTGCTCAAGCGACTCTGGGAAGAGAAGAAGTGGGACCCCGGGACCGTGCGCACGGAACTGCTCGCACTCGGGTACGAGGAGGAGCGGTTCGGACCCAAGGGCGAGCGGCTCGGCGGGACGCTCAGCGTGCGGGGGATGGAGCCGCGCTTCCGGGACAACCAGTACGTGACGGCCGAGGGTGCACAGGTGGGCCTCCGCGTCCATGACGACGCGTGCGTCATGGCGTTCGTGCAGACCACGAACTACCAGGTGAGGGCGAAGGGCCCGTTCGCCGAATCCGGTTGTTTCGAGCCGCCCTTCGCCCACTGAGAGCCCGGCTCTGCGACCGGACCGGACCGGACCGGACCGGACCGGACCCGCGCCCGCGGTCGCGCTCCCGTCACGTGACCCGCTCCAGCAGCGCGGTCCCGAGGTCGCTGGCCGTGTAGTGGACCTCGCGACGGTAGCGGTGGCTGGTGACCAGGCCCGCGTCGCGCAGCACGGCGAGGTGCTGCGAGACCGCGCCCAGGCTGAGCCCGGTCCGGCCGGCCAGCCGGGTCGTCGTGGACGGTGAGCTCGTGTGGGCGAGGACCTGCGCCCTGCTCCGGCCCAGCAGGCGCGCCAGTCCGTCCCCGGCCGCGTCACGGCGTTCCCACAGGGTGCCCACCGCCCGCGAGGGGTAGACGACGCACGGCGGCGCCCCGCCCTGCCCGGCCAGCAGGTGGCAACGGACCGCGAAGGCGCTGGGCGCCAGGGTGGTCCCGACCCCGTCCAGGCGGAGTTCCCCGGCCGGCAGGTCGGCGGACACCAGGCGGTCGTCCGCCCAGTGCAGCGCCGGGTGGAGCCGGGCGAACACCTCACGGATGCCGTCCTCGCCGAGCTGGCGGGTCCGGTACGCGAGGTCGGCCTCCAGGAGTGCGCGGATCCGCGGCCAGTGCGGCCGGACACCCGCTCGCCACCAGGCGAGCACCGCGTCCGCCAGTTCGGGCAGCGCGCGTGCGGGGTCCTCGGCCAGCCGCTGCTCGAAGCCGGTCAACGGTGTTCGCCGGCCGACCGCTTCGAGCCCGGCGCGCACCCGCTCGGGCGACAGGGCCACGAGCGCGGCGAGCTCTTCCTCCATCTCGGCCAGCGGACAGCGCGGCGGCGGCACCAGGAAGCTCCGCACCGCGCCGTCCCGGGTCACCAGCGCGTGCAGCGGGCCCGTCCTCGCGGCGAGATCAGGGTCCTGACGGAGGGTCAATGCCCCCTTGATCCAGGGCAGATGGACGGCATGGCTGCCGGGATCAGCCATCGCCCGCAGACTCGCGACGGTCTCCCACAGCGGCGATATCGCGAATCTGAGGTTGGCCATGTCATCCACACCGAAGAGCACCTCACCCATACCCGCGCCCCGCCCGTCTCGCCCGTCTCGCCCGTCTCGCCCCGACGATGTTTTCGCCCAGACTAAAACAATGGCTGCGCCGCCCGGGCGATGGTGATGTCGCGGTCATGACGATCTCCCTCACCGACGATGTCGGAGTCCCTGGCAACCCCCGCCCCGCCCTCTTCCGCATCGCGGACTTCCGCCGCCTGTGGACCGGTGACACCGTCAGCCAGGCCGGCACCGCCGTCACCCTCCTCGCCCTCCCCCTCCTGGCGATCGGCACCCTCGGCGCCACCCCTTTCGAAGTGGGTCTCCTCGTCGTCTGCGAGTACCTGGGCTTCCTGCTCATCGGCCTGCCGGCCGGGGCCTGGGTGGACCGCATGCGCCGCCGCCGCGTCATGATCGCGGGCGACCTCGGCCGCGCCGCACTCCTCGCCTCCCTCCCCGTCACGGCCTGGTTCGACGTCCTGACCCTCCCCCAGCTGTACGCCGTGGCCTTCGGCATGTCCGTCTGCACGGCCTTCTTCGACATCGCCTACCAGAGCCACCTCCCGCAACTCGTGGACGGCGCCCGCCTGGTGGAGGCCAACGTGGCCCTCGAATCGACGCGCACCATCACCGCGGCCGCCGGCCCGGGTGCGGGCGGCGTGCTGGTCGGCGCACTGACGGCGCCCGTGGCGGTGGCTGTCGACGCGGTCAGCTTCCTCGTCTCCGCGCTCTGCCTCTCCCGCATCCGCCGGGCCGATGCCGAGCCCGAGCGCCGGCCGGACGTACCGCTGAGGTCCGAGATCGCCGAAGGGCTGCGCTTCGTCTTCGGCCACCCGCTCCTGCGGGCGCTCACCCTCACCTCCGCGATCTCCAACCTGTTCGGCACGATCGGCGCCGCGATGCTGCTCGTACTGCTGGCCGGCGAACTGGGTCTGTCGCCGCTCCTCTGCGGGCTGGTCTTCACCGCGGAGGCCATCGGCGGATTCCTGGGCAGCCTGCTCACGATGCGGATCGCCGCGCGCTTCGGCCAGGGCCGGGCGATGTGCGCGTCCGTGATCGTCAGCGGCGCTCTGTGGCTGGCGGCGGTGCCCCTCTTCCACGCCGACGGGCGCTTCGCCCTCGCCGTCGCCCTCCAGGGCCTGGGCTGGACCGCCTTCATGACCTTCAAGATCACTTCGGTGGCTTGGCGCCAACAGCTCTGCCCCGAGCCGCTTCTGGGCCGGATGACGGCGACGTTCCGGTTCGTGGTGTGGGGATCCATGCCCCTCGGCGCACTCATCGGCGGCCTCCTCGGAGAGCACTTCGGCGCCCGGACGGCCCTGTGGACCGGAGCCCTGGGGGAACTCATCGCCGTACTGCCCCTCCTGCTCTCACCGCTGCGGACCGCGCGTGAACTCCCCCGGTAGCGTCGGCGCCATGCGCTATCACCACGTCGACGTCTTCACCGGCCACCCGTACAGCGGCAACAGCCTCGCGGTGTTCCCCGACGCCGACGCCCTGACCGGCGCCCAGATGCAGGCCGTCACCCGGGAACTGCGGCACTTCGAGTCCGTCTTCCTGATCCGCGACGGAGCACCGGGGCGCAGCCGCCGGGCGCGCGTCTTCGACCTCACCGAGGAACTGGACTTCGCCGGCCACCCCCTCGTCGGTGCGGCCGCGGTCCTGCACGACCTCCACGGCACCACGGACCACGAGGCCTGGACCCTGCGCCTGCCGGCCCGGACGGTGGAGGTCACCACCGAACGCCTGGGACCGGGCCGGTACGCGAGCCTCCTCGACCAGGGCGCCGCCGCCTTCCTCGGCCGCCCCGACCCGCACGGCCTCGCCGCCCTGTTCGGCCTCGAACCGGACGACCTGGATCCCGCCCTGCCCCCGGAGGTCGTCTCCACCGGCCTGCGCTACCTGGTGCTCCCCGTACGCGGCGACGCGCTGGCGCGCGCCCGGGTCACCGCGCCACTGGACGGGCCCCTGGCCGGGATCGGGGCCCGCTTCGCCTACCTCCTGGACGCCGCCGCACCGGAGGGGCGGCACTGGGACAACGACGGAATCCTCGAAGACGTCGCCACCGGAAGCGGCGCGGGCTGCGCCGCCGCCTACCTGCGCCGCCACGGCCGGATCGGCGCCGGCGAGCGGACCGTCCTGCACCAGGGCCGTTTCACCGGGCGCCCCAGCGAGATGACGGTCAGCGCCGAGGGCCACGGCGCGGACATCCACTCCGTACGCGTCGGGGGCGGTGTCGCCTTCGTCGCGGAGGGGTCCCTCCGCGAGCTCCCGCCGGCGTAGCCGCCCCTCGCCGCCGGGCGTCCGCGATTGGCCACATGGAAGACATCTCTCGTTCACCCTGGCGAATTGTCGTAGCCACGATGACGGCTCACATGACGGTCTGAAAGGTGCCTGAGACAACTGTCCTGTCCAACAGGTGAGTTACCGCCGGGAACTAATGGAACGTCGCACACCGTTCAGGTAGCTTTCCGTCACGTCGCCGCCACACCCGGGGCACAGGGCCCCATGGGACTTGCGGCACAAAGGACCCGACACCTGTTGACGACAGCAACCGAAGTCTTCACAGTCCGGCCGTACACCCCGCATTGCGAAGTGATTCACACCGAAGGTGACCATGCCGTCATAGGCATCTCACCGGGGAACAGCTACTTCTCCGCCCAGCGCGTCATCGACCTCGCCCAATGGGGCATGCGCAACTTCGAGCAGGTCGACCTGATCTACACCGACCTGCACGTGGCCGAGATGTACGAGGCCCTCGGATACGGCGAGGACGAGGCGCGACGCAAAGCGGTGAAGAACCTGCGCGGCGTCCGCGCCAAGGTCAACAACGCCGCCGCCGAAGCCGACCCCACCGGCGTCCGTCTGCGCGCCCGCCCGATGTCGTCCCTCACCGACATCCCCGCCTACCGCGTGCTGCACAACCACCTGATCAACCTGATCGACACCGACCCGGAGTTCCGCACCACCTGCAACTCCCTGGTCGACGCGTTCCTCTCCTCCAAGGTCCTGGACGGGAAGACCGCCACCACCCGGCAGCGCGACGTGTGCCTCGAGTACGTCTGCGCCGAAGCGCCGCTGTTCCTGGACACGCCGGCCATCCTCGGCGTGCCCTCGTCCCTCAACTGCTACCACCAGCTCCTGCCGATGGCGGAACTGCTCTACTCGCGCGGATCGGGTCTGCGCGCCTCGCGCAACCAGGGCCACGCAATCATCACCCCCGCCGAAGGAGACTCCGATGACCACTGACACCCTGCTCGACTTCCCGTTCTCCGCGCGCGGCGACCAGCTTCCCCCCGAGGTCGAAGAGCTCCGCAGCGAGCCGGTCAAGCGGGTCCGTACGATCGCCGGCGACGAGGCCTGGCTCGTCTCCTCATATGAGCTGAGCAAGCAGGTCCTCGAGGACCCCAGGTTCAGCCTGAAGGACACGTCGGCGCCCGGCGTGCCCCGTCAGTACGCGCTGACGATCCCGCCCGAGGTCGTCAACAACATGGGCAACATCACCGGCGCCGGACTGCGCAAGGCCGTGCTGAAGGCGATCAACCCCAAGACCGACGGTCTCACCGACTGGATGCGCGAGCACGCGTCCGCCCTCGTCGACAGCCTCCTGACCCACGGTGCGCCCGTCGACCTGCGCGGCCAGTTCACCAACCCGTACGCCGAGAACCTGCACTGCCGCATCCTGGGCATCCCGGAGGCCGACGCCCCCCGCTTGGCCGCGAGCCTCGACATCGCGTTCATGAACTCGGCCTGCCCGGTCACCGGCGCCAAGCTCAACTGGGACCGGGACATCGCGTACATGGTCGAGCGCCTCGACGACCCCACCACCACCGGCCTCATCTCCGAGCTGGCCGCCCTGCGCAAGGATCCCGACTACGACCACCTGACGGACGAGATGCTCGCCACGGTCGGCGTCACCCTGTTCGGTGCCGGTGTCATCTCCACCATGGGCTTCCTCACCATGGCGATCTTCTCGCTGCTCCAGAACCCCGACGTGTGGGAGCAGCTGCGCAAGGCGCCGGAGAAGATCCCCGCCGCCGTGGACGAGCTCCTGCGGATCAACCTGTCCATCGCCGACGGGCTGCCCCGCCTCGCCCTCGAGGACGTCACCCTGGGCGATGTCGAGGTGAAGAAGGGCGAACTCCTCCTGGTCCTGGTCGAGGGCGCCAACACCGACGCGGCCGTGTACCCGGACCCGCACATCGTCGACATCGACCGGGAGAACGCCGGTACGCACCTCTCCTTCGGTGGCGGTCAGCACTACTGCCCCGCCACCGCCCTCGGCAAGAGGCACACGGAGATCGCCATCGAGGTGCTGCTGGAGAAGATGCCCAACCTCCAGCTCGCCGTGCCGGTCGACCAGTTGGTCTGGCGCACCCGCTTCATGAAGCGCCTGCCGGAGCGCCTGCCCGTGCTCTGGTAGCCGGGCCGGCGCGAAACCGCGCCGGCCCGACGAGGGCCCCGGCCGGGTGAACCGGCCGGGGCCCTCGCTCTCCCTCACGGCCGGGGGCGGGCCGTCACCCCAGGAAGGCCGCCGCGGTCGCCACGAACCGGTCGGCGTCGTCGAGCCAGGGGTAGTGGCCCGCCCCCGGCTGTACGGCGAGCGTGGCGTCGGGGAACAGCTCCGCCAACCCGGCCACCGTCTCGGGCGGGCTGTTCAGATCGAACTCCCCGGCGAGCACCAGCACGGGACCCCCGCAGGCGGTGAGCGCCGCGCGCGTGGCCCGCGGATCGAAGGCGCCCTCGGCCCCGAAGAGGGCGACGGCCTCCGTGTTGCGCGGCCGGCCGGCTGCCTGGTGCTGCTGCGCCGCAGCGTCCCAACGGCCGTAGAAGAAGGGGTTGATCGCGTCCCAGTCAGTGCCCGTGCCCGCAGTGATGGCCTCCAACGCGGCGAACGCCGCCGGGAACCAGGACTCGTCGCTCCGCAGCCGGGCGAGCTTTCGCCGGGTCTCCCCGGTGGTCTCCAGGCCCACAGCCCGCGTACCCGGGGTGATCAGGGCGAGCTTGCGGACGTTCTGCGGGTATCGGGCGGCGTACTGCGTCGCGACGTTCGCCCCCGCGGAGTGGCCGAGCAGGTCGGTCCGGGCGAGGCCGAGATGCTCGCGCAGCGCCTCGACGTCGTCGACGAGACGGTCACAGCGGTACGAGGAGGTGTCCTCGGGCACCGCGGACCGGCCGGTCCCGCGCAGGTCCAGGGCGATCAGCCGGCGGTGCGCGGACAGGCCGCCGAGGTCGCCGAGGTAGGCGGAGTCCGCAGGACCTCCCGGGACGCAGACGACCGGGTCGCCGTCCCCCTGAATGCTGTAGGCGAGGCGGGTTCCGTCAGGTGCGGTGAAGGTGGGCATGGCACGGATCCTGCCAGCCATAACCGAGTTATACAACCTGGTTATGAGCGAGCACCCCGCTCGGTGTATAACCGAGTCATGGCAGGCCGAGAGCGCGCGCACCACCAGCCCGGGACACTGACCGAGGAGCAGGCCGAGCGGATGCTCGCCGGCATGAACGAGGTCATCCGCGCGGGCGAGGAGATGCGGAAGCTGCGCACCGAGATGATCAAGCTGTTCGTCGGCTTCGGCTGGACCCAGGACAAGATCGCCCGGATCACCGACATGAGTCAGCCCGCCGTGTCCAAGCAGGTCACGAAGTACAAGAACGACGAACCGCTGCCCCCGACGGCACTCTCCCTCGACCAGAACGACGCCCCCTGGCTCGAAGGCCGCCTCTGGGGTCTCGCGGAGGAGGTCGCCGAAACCTTCGACGGCGCCCGCTGCGCCCGCTCCGTCCACGCCTTCGCCCGGGGAAAGAAGCGCTTCACGCCGCGGAACGTCGACGAGCTGCGGCGCCTCCTCGAAGAGGACCTGAGGCTCCACCGGGCCGAGATGCCCGGCAGTTACCGGAACGCCTACGACGAGATCAGCCGCGGCCTCGACGTCCCCTCGAAGGCGGCCACCACGGCAGCGGTGCCCGCCTCCGTACGTCGAGCCCTCGCCCACCAGATCCAGCGCGACCTCCTCAGGAACGACAGCTAGTGCATGTCCGCTGACCCGCGCGAGCCCGGCAACCCACTCGACCTGGTCGTCCATGACGTTCCACAGGCCGGCCAGGATGCCGTGGGGTGTGAGGACCCTGGCGATCTCGCCTCCCGCGACGGCCATGTCGAACCAGTGCATGGCGTTGCCGGCCAGCACGGCATCCACGGAGGCGTCCGGCAGCGGGATCGCCTCGGCGCTGCCCGGCAGGGCGCGGACGGCCGGAAGCGCGCGGCGCAGCTCGGCCAGCATCGCCGTGTCGGGCTCGACCGCGATGACTTCGGCACCCAGCGCGACCAACGCGGCGGTCAGCTTGCCGGTTCCGGCGCCGAGGCCAGCACGCGCGGGCCGGGCGCGGGTTCAAGCGCCCAGCGCACCGCGGCCTGCGCGTAGTCCGGACGGTGCTCGGCATAGGCGACCGCCGCTGCGCCGAACGACGAGGCGTGAAGTAAGCGTTCATCCCGATCCATGCGGTCACGCTACCGGTGCTGCCGGCGCGCACTTCCGGCCACCTTCGCACCTCCCCTTCCTGCGGCGGAGTGCCCCGTCCATCATCGCTACATCACGACATCACGACATCACGCCGAAGGTTGTGTCCCGCCGGCCACGTCGATTCGACCAAGGGGAAGATCCTCATGCGCAGCCGCGTCCGCACCACCCTCGCCACCAGCCTCGTCGGCACCACCGCCGCCCTCGTCGCCCTGCTGGTGCCCGGCACCGCCAGCGCCGCCCCGGTGAAGCTCACTCACGCCTCGGCCGTGAGCAAGCTGAACGCGACCGGCGGGATCAGCCTGTACTCCAGCGGCGGCTGCACCAACCGGAACGTCAGTACCTGCACCTCGCTGGAGCAGGTCAACGCCGCCAGCATCGACGACACCATCACCCTGCGCAGGGCGAGCGGCTGCGTCCTGACCATCACGGGCGGTACCGAGGTGGGACACGCCTCCGGCACCTACAGCCACTGGAACGGCTACAAGATCGACTTCAGCCCGACCACGTGTGTCGGCAACTACGTCACGAGCAGCTTCACCCGCATCGCCAACCGCAGCGACGGTGCCGCCCGTTACCGGTCCGCCGCGGGCAACGTCTACGCCCGGGAGAGCAACCACTGGGACGTCACCTACTGCGGGGGCAGCGCGGCCTGCACCGCGGCAGCCAGCTCCTGATCGGCCGACGCGGCCAAGGGGGACCCGGCCGGCAGCGGTACGTCGGCGGGGGCGTCGCTGACGCCCCCGCCTCCACCGCGCCGCGGCCTCAGTCCTCGCCCAGCACCGCCCCGATCACGTGCCGGGCGTTGCCGGCCATCGCCGGGTTCGTGCCGCGGTAGTACGGCAGCGCGATCAGCGCCTGCGAGAGCGTCCGGCCCCGGCCGCGCGCCCAGGTCGCGTCGTCCACGCCGAGCCGCTCACGGAAGACCTCCCTCGCACCGCCCGGCAGCAGGTTCCACGCCGGGAACAGATCGCAGGCCGGATCGCCCACCCCCGTGCAGCCGAAATCGATCACCGAGGTCAACCGGCCGCCGTCCACCAGCAGGTTGCCCGGCATCAGATCGGCGTGCAGCCACACCGGAGGCCCCTGCCAGGCCGGGGCACGCAGCGCCTCCTCCCATACGGCGACCGCGGCGTCGCAGTCGACGCCCTCCTGCGGGATCCCCCGCAGCTCATCGATCGCCGCCCGGGTGTCCGCGTCCAGCGAGGCGAGCGGCCCGCCGCGGTGGGCCCGCGGCGCCCCCGGCAGGGTGATGCTCCGCATCGCCGCCACGAACCCGGCCAGATCCTCGGCCAGCAGCGCGGGTTCGCGGAGCGCCCCCGCCTCCGGGTTCTCCCCCGCCCGCCACCGGTAGACCGACCACGGCCACGGATACCCCTCACCCGGCTCCCCGGCTCCGAGCACCTCGGGGATCGCCGTGGAGAGCCGGGATGCGAGGCGCGGCAGCCATTCCTGCTCCATCGCCACATCCGAGACTCCGCCCTTCACCAGCGGCAGCCGTACGACCATGTCCGCACCCAGCCGGTACATGCCGTTGACCGTGCCGCCGGACGGAAACCGCGTCACCGGCAGTCCGGCCCACTGGGGGAACTGCCCGGCGATCAGCCGCCGTACGAGGTCCTCGTCGACGGGGTGCATGCCGGGATGCATCTGTCCTGTGCTCATGGCTGCCATCCGACGCCGGACGCCGCCGGGCGTCAAACGCTTTTCGCGGGCCGGGGCCAACGGCGTTGCCGAATGCGGGTCGTGATCGTTTGGGTGGCTGACGGGTCAGGCATCGACGGACGAATCGGGTGGTCGGATTGCGGGTTGCGCGCAGGACCGTTCTGCAGGCGGCTTCGGCGGGCGCCCTGGCGGCGCTGGCCGGCCCGTCCCCCGCGGCGGCCGCCCCGGACACCGCGGCCGCGGACCTGGTCAGGCTGCGCTTCACCCGCGCGACCAACGGGGCCGCGACCGCCACCGCCACCGCCACCGGGGACCGCGTCGTCGCCGAGGTGCAGAACATCCTCTGGTCCCTGCCCCTGGACGGTTCGCCCGCGACGCCGCTCACCCCGCCCGACCTGGAGCCCGGCCGCCCGGTGTTCTCCCCCGACGGCCGCCAGGTGGCGATGAGCGCCTACCGCGGCGGCGCCTTCCACATCTGGGTGATGAACGCGGACGGCTCCGGCCTGCGCAGCCTCACCGACGGCCCCTTCGACCACCGCGCGCCCGCCTGGTCGCCCGACGGACGCACCCTGGCCTTCTGCTCCGAACGCGGCGGTGATCCGGTGGCGGGGAGCCCGTACCGGATCTGGACCGTCACCGTCACCGGCGGCCGCCCTCGTCGCCTGACCGGCCTGCCCGGGCAGTCCGGTCCCGGCCAGGACGGCGACTGGGAGGACTTCGACCCGGTCTGGTCGCCGGACGGCTCCCGCGTGCTCTTCGTCCGCGGCACCGCGACCGGGGACGCCCTGACCGCCCGGACCCTCGCCTCCGTGGCCGCCGACCCTCCCGAGGCCGGAGGGACGGTACGGACCGAACACACCGTCGCCGACGGCAGGTTGCTCGCTCCGGCGCTCTCCCCGGCCGGCCGCACCGCCTGGCTGTCCGCGGCCCCCGGCCCCCGCAAGGCCGAGACCCTGACCCTGTTCGCCGACGGCCGTCCGGTGGCCCTCGCCGGCGACCTCGCGCCCGCTCCCCCGCGCTGGATCGGCGACGACCGCCTGCTGATCACCCTCGACGGCAGGTTCCAGGTCATCCGCCCGCACCGGGACGGCGGCGGCCACGCGATCCCCCTCGACGCCACTCTCGAAGTCCCCCGCCCCCGCTACCGGGTCAAGGAGTACGTCCTGGAGGCCGAGCGGAGCCGCCCGGTACGCGGCATCCACCTGCCCGCCCTGTCGCCCGACGGCCGGAGCGTGGCCTTCGCCGCTCTGAACGCACTGTGGATCGCGCCCGTCGCCGGTGGCGCGCCGCGCAAGGTCGTCCAGGCCCCGGCCACCGCCTACGTGCAGGGTCCGGTGTGGACCCCGGACGGCCGGGCCCTGCTCTACACCGACGACCGCGACGGGCTGAACACCGTACGCCGCCGGGAACTCGACGGCGGCCGGGAAAGCGTCCTCGCCCCCGACGGCCGGGTCTACGGGGTGCTGTCGCCGGACGGCACCCGGCTCGCCGCCCTGGACCTCGCCGGGCGCCTCCTCGTACGCGATCTCGCGACCGGGACGGAGACTCCCCTGGTCGCCGCACTCGGCGGCGGCGGGCTGCCCGGCCCGCCCAGCTGGTCGCCCGACGGCCGCCACATCGCCCTGTGCGACCGCAACCGGCTCAGCCGGCGCTTCCGCGAGGGCTACAACCTCATCCGGATCGTCGACGCCACCACCGGCGCCGCGCGCCTGTACGCGCTCGCCCCGCACGCCTCGCTCGCGGACCGCTATGCCTCAGGGCCCGTCTGGTCGCCCGACGGCCGCTTCCTGGCCTGCGTCAGCGAGTCGGCCCTGTGGCTGCTTCCCGTCGACCCCGACGGCACGCCCGCCGGGCCGGCCCGCCGCCTGACCGACGAACCCGCCGACCACCCGTCCTGGTCCGCGGACTCCCGCGCCCTGCTCTACCAGTCCTGCGCCCGGCTGCGCCTGCTCACCCTCGACGACGCGGGCGCACCCGCGGCGCCGCCCCGGACGGTGCCGATCTCCCTGACGTACCGCCGCTCCGCGCCCGTGGACACCGTCGTGCACGCGGGACTCCTGTGGGACGCCACCGGCTCCCCGCCGCGCGCCGACGTCGACATCCTCCTGACCGGAGGCCGGATCGCCGCAGTCGAGCCCCACCGGCCGGGCCGCCGCGCCGCCCGTACGGTGGACGCCTCCGCCGGCACGGTCCTGCCGGGCCTGTGGGACTCGCACGTGCATCCGTACCCCTACACGTACGGGGCCCGCCAAGGCGCGCTGCACCTCGCGTACGGGGTCACCACCGTGGTCTCGCTGGGCGGCTCCGCCTACGAACAGGCCCGACTGCGCGAGGACATCCGGGCCGGGCGGCTCGCCGCGCCCCGGATGCTGGCGGGCGGCGAGCTCCTCGACGGCTCCCGGGTCGCGTACAGCATGGGGCGCGCCCACCGCACCCGTGCGGGATTCGCCCGCTCACTGGCCCGGGCCGCGGCGCTGGACTGGGACTTCGTGAAGACCTACGTACGGGCCCCCTACGAGCTGATGGCCGAGGCCGCCCGCTTCGCGCACGACCGGCTCGGCGTCCTGGCCGGCTCCCACCTGTGCGCCCCCGGCATCCAGGCCGGCCAGGATCTGACCACGCATCTGGTGGCGACCGAGCGCGCCGAGTACGGCCACGGGGCGACCCCGCTGGGCCACACCTACCAGGACACCCTGGAGGTCTACACGCACGGCGGTTTCGACCTCGTCGCCACCCCCTTCACGGCCCTGCCGCTGATCGGCGCCGATCCGGCGGTCGCGGACGACGCCCGGGTGACGGCCCTGATGCCGCCCTGGGACGTGGCGGCCGTCCGGACCGCGGCGGCAGCGCCGCCGAGCGCCGAGCAGAGCGCCGCCCTGGAGCGGGAGGTCGGCGTCTACCGGCGCGTCCTGGAGGGCGGCGGGCGGCTGGCGTTGGGCACCGACGCGCCCCTCACGCCGGTGGGGCTCCACCTCCACCTCGCCCTGCGCGCCCTGCACCGGTACGGCCTGACCCCGGCGCAGGCCCTGACCACGGTGACCCGGACCCCGGCCCGGGTCTTCGGCGTCGCGAACCGGCTCGGCACGGTCGAGCCGGGCAAGATCGCGGACCTCACCGTCGTCGACGGCGACCCGTTCACCGACTTCGCCGACCTGATCCGCGTACGGGCGACCGTGCGCGGCGGAAGCCTCCAGGAACGCCCGGCCCTGGAGCGCTCGTTGGCTCTCCCCGCAGCCGCTGCCACCGGCCCCGAGGACTGGCGCACCGTTCTGCACCAGATGCTCCGCGACGGCTGCTGCCACCACGAGTTCCGCTGAGTGGCGGGGCCTCTCCTCGGTCAGGGCTGGTCGTACCAGGCGAATGCCGCGATCCGCCAGCCCTCCGGGGTGCGGACGAACTGGATGGTCTTGGTCCCGGCTCCCTCGAAGGGCTCACCGTCCAGGATCCCGGACTTGCGGTACTCGCCGAACCGCGACGCGATGTCGCCCGCGATCTCGGTCCGCTCGGAGGTCTCCCACTCGGAGAACTCGGCCAGCCTGCCGCCTGCCAGCAACAGCTCGCGGGGCTCGATGAACTCGTCCACCGTGTAGACGGTGAACTCCGGGCCGGTCTTGACGATCACGCCGCCCGGCACCACCAGACGACGGATCCGGGCCACATCGGCGGCCGCGCCGCCCCGGTTGTCGAAGGCGCCGAAGAACTCGGCGGTCACCGCATCGATCTCGACCTTGGACATGGCGCGACAGTAACACCCAAGGGGGGCGTGGGACATGGGCGGCCCCGCCAGCACGGGCCGCACGGCCCGGTCGCCGGTCGCCGGTCGTTTCCGCCTACCGGGGTCGGTCCTGGGCCGCTCGGCTCCGGCGTCGGGCGACCGTCCGCGCGTACAGCAGGTGGACGATGGCCTCGGCGGCGAGGAGCAGGACGACCAGCCAGGGTGCGAGGTGGTCGGCGCCGAGGACGACGAGCAGCGGGACGGCGATGCCGGGCAAGGCCCAGAGCGCGACGCTGCCCAGGGGCCGGCCGAAGCGCAGCGCGATGCCGGCGTGGGCCGAGTGGTAGAGGGCGAGCCCGCCGGCGAGTGCCCAGACGGCGCCCCGCGGCAGATGCGCGTGGCCGGCCTCCTCCACTGCGGTGGCCAGCCCGGCGGCCATGCAGATGACGGCGGCGGTGACGAAGAAGTGCAGGAAGCCGGCCACGTCGCGGGCCAGCAGGTAGGCCCGGTTGCCTTCGGCGGAGCCGAGCATCAGTTCCGCCGAGGTCGCGCCGAAGTCGAAGTACGACCACCAGAGCGCGGCGAGCAGGACGAAGCCCAGTGCGGCCACCACCCCGGCGCGGGCCGTCCACGCGTGGTCGGCCGAGGTCACCAGGGCGATCACCGACTCGCCGAGCACGATGATGACGAACAGCCCGACCCGCTCGACCAGATGCCCGGTGTGCAGCCGGCCGGGGATCCCGCGGCCCCGGGCGCTCAGCAGCAGCACCATCTCGGCGGCAAGCAGCACGGCCCAGACCGGATACCGCCAGGGCGCGGGCACGGCCGCCGATCCGGCCCAGAGCACGCCGGAGAGCAGGCAGTAACCGAGCGGCCGCCAGCGCGGGATGCGCAGGGGTTCCGGGAAGCGGGTGGCGGGCCACCACAGCCCGAGCAGCACCAGCCGGGTTCCCGCGTAGCCGAGTGCGTACGCCGCCGCGCGGCCCCCGTCGCTGTCGGCCTGCGGCACCGCGGCGGCCATCACGGCCAGGCAGAGCATGGCGGACAGCATCAGCAGGCGGCGGCGCGGGCTGTCGTCCTCGAAGAGGTTCGCGGAAACCGTGAGGTTGATCCACAGCCACCACGGCGGGAAGTACAGGGCCAGGAAGACGGCGAAGTCACGCAGCCCGGGGTCCCCGTGCAGCGAATGGGAGAGCTGCGCGGCGAAGGCGACGAAGACGAGATCGAAGAACAGTTCCAGCCAGCCGGCGTGCCGGCCCTCCCGCGCGCCACCGGGCACCGGCGAGGTGACCTGCGTACTCATCAGGCCGCCAGCGCTGTGGTGATGACCAGGGGTGGCCTCGCTCGCTCCGCCGACCATGCGCGGCCGGCGGCGAGGCCGGCGTCGGCGATGTCGAGCGCCTCGTCCACCGAAGGCCGGTGCTGGACGACGTCCCGGAAGCCGGCGCGCTCCAGCAGGGCCGGGTAGAGGCCGACGGGCCACGCGTGGTTGCGCACCTCCTGCCAGGATCCGTCGGTGCGCCGGAGCCGTACGGTCAGCTCCTCGCCCGGCCCGTACACCCGGCCCGGGTCGCCGATCCGCAAGGAGGCGTACTCCGTGCCGCTACAGGCGGGATCGGTGGTCAGCAGCACGAACGGGGCGCCCGGCCGCAGCAGCCGGCGGATCTCCGTGAACACGCCGAGCACCGCTTCCTCGGTCGGCAGCGACGCCAGGACGTGATTGCACATCACCGCGTCCGCGCAGCCGTCCGCGAGGCCGGTGACCCGCCCGTTCTCGACCAGGTGGTAATCCGCCACCGCCGTCCCCGAGGCGCGGGCCAGCGCGAGCATCTCCGGGGAGGTGTCCACGCCCAGCACCCGAGCGTCCAGCAGCCGGGCCGCGTGGTCGGCGACCTTGCCCGGCCCGCATCCGTAGTCCACCAGGACGTCGCCGGAGCCGATCCGGCGGGACAGGGCCCGGAAGACGAACGGATACCCGAGGAGCCAGTCGGTGGCCGCCTCCACCGCCGCGAATGCCCGCGCCCCTTCACGTCCGGACCAGGCGGCGCCTTCTCCGGCGCCACCGACCTGCCCGGTTCCCTCCGACCAGTCGCTCACAGCCCCACTATCGACCCACCACAGCCGTACGGGAGCGTTACGACACGACGCCGCTGCCGCCGCCGGGCACGGCTGGTGTCCGCGCGTGGCGGCTGACAGCATCCTGCTGACACCCGACCGACGGCGAAGGGCGGCCCGGCCGCCAGATGATCCTCATGTCGGAAACGTATAAGGAAGCGGCGGGTCTGCCACTGGTGGGTGTCGTCCGGCGGGCCATACCTTGATCATATCGAACGGCGCGGCTGCGCCCCGAAGAAGGAGAACCACCATGGCCAACGCCCCGAGCCCCGATTCCGCCCGCCTCGGCCTGCACATCCGACTCGAAGCCAAGCCCGAGCACGCCAAGGCCGTCGAGGAGCTGCTCACCGGCGCCCTCGCCCTGGCCAGGGAGGAGGACTTCACCACCGCGTGGTTCGCCCTGCGGCTCGGGCCGACGACCTTCGGCATCTTCGACGTGTTCGGCAACGAGGAGGACCGCACCGCGCACCTCCGGGGCAAGATCGCGGCAGCGCTGCTGGAGCAGGCCCCGCACCTGTTGGCCGCGGCGCCCGAGATCCTCCCGGTGGACGTCCTGGCGGCCAAGCTGGCCTAGGGTCCGCGCCGATCAGGCCGGCAGCCGGCTGAAGCCCGCCTGCGGGGCGTGAAGAGTGACCGTGCCGCCGCCGAGCATCGCGGCCTTCTGGCGGAGCTGGTCCACGACCGCGGGGCTGGGCCGGCCGTACACGTCGATGGACCGCATGCGGATGAGCGACGCGAACGCGCGGAACCTCGGTCCGCCGAGCTCCATGTGGAGCTCCATCGACGCCGAGTCGGGATGGACGGCCACCAGGGTCATCGTGGCCTCGGACTCGTCGATGTAGAACTGGTAGGCGATCAGCTGCGGCTCACTCGCCTCGCAGAACGCGGCCAGGTCGCGCATCCCGTTCTTGACCTCCGCGAGCCTGCCCTCGCGGATGTCCGAGTGGTCGACGTAGTAGATGGGCTCCGCGTGAATCGGTTCCGCCATGGCGCCCGAACCTACCGCCGGACGCCCCGTCAGGTCCGTTCGGCGCGCGGTGGCCTTCGGGGAACGACACGAGGCGCCGGAGCTAGAGGTTGATCCAGTAGCGCCGCTTGGGACCGATCAGGGTCTCGCGGACGTCCTCCAGCACACCGCCGTTGCGCTCGATCGTGCGGACCGACGGTTCGTTGTCGGGGTCGCAGGTCAGCAGCACCCGGTCCATGCCCAGCAGGCGCGCCTCGTGGAGGGCGGCGGACAGGGCCCAGGTGGCAAGGCCCCGGCGGCGCGCCGATGGCCTGATGCTGTAGCCGATGTGGCCGCCCGCGTCGAGGAGGAAGCCGTTCAGGTAGTGCCGCAGGTCGATGGCGCCGAGATAGGTGTCGCCCTCGGCGATCCACCAGTACGTCGCGTGGACGCGGCCGTGGTCGACGGGCAGGGTGCGGTCCGAGTAGCCGCGCAGCCGCTCCACCCAGGCCGCGAAACCCTCCGGGCTGTCCACGTCGTCGTCGGAGCCGAGCCCGGCGCCGTCCATGTGGGCGTTGGGGCCCCATTCTTCTTGCGCGGCCAGCCAGGAGCTGTGCAGGCGGGGAGTGGGGGCGATGAGCTCTGGCATACCTCGGACGATAACAGTCCGATCATCCGACCCATGGAGACCCGTCGAGCCGCCGAGCCGCCGAGCCGCCGACCCGTCGACCCGTCGACCCGCTTGCTCGCTACTTCGCGTCCCACTTCTCCGGGGTCGAGCTCGTGACCACTTCGCACACCGCCGGCTCGCCCGGGGCGGGCGAGGTGCCGCTCGCCACTTCACGCACACCGTCGAGGAGGATCCGGCACGACACCACATCGCCGGGAGCGGGTCGCACCTCGACGCGGGCCTTCTCGCCGATGTTGATCACCGTCTCCTGGCGCCAGGGCAGGGAGACCGGTCCCACGTGCTCGGTGGACACGCCCTCCTTGTACCGGTCCGGGTTCCGGCCGTAGAAGATCTCCTTCACGTCCGTCCGCCCGTCCGCGCCGGTCACCTCGTACGTCAGGGACCACCCGGCCCCGCCCACCATCCGCTTCAGCCACGTGTGGTCCCGGCTGAGCACGACGATGCCCGCCACGAGGGCCAGGGCCGCCCCCACCGCGATCCATGCCGTGCCGTTCCCGCCGCTGCGCCCGCGTTCGTATCGTGCATTCATGTAGATCACGGTACGAGATCGGTCATAACCTACCTTTCGCCCCAGAGGATGAGCTTGTGAGCGCCGGGTCATCCCCGAGGCGGACCGTCCTCAGCCGGTCGCTGCCGGAAGGGGTGTCGCGCGGGCGATGACCAGGGCGACGTCGTCGTGGTCGTCCGGGCGGCGCAGGGAGTCCAGGAGCCGGTCGCAGGTCTCCTCCAGCGGGCGTCCGGTGTCGGCGAGCAGATCCAGCAGCAGGGCGAGCCGTTCGTCGATGGGCTGGTCACGGGTTTCGACCAGGCCGTCGGTGTACAGGACCAGCTGGTCGCCCGGCTCCATGCAGACGGTGGTCGCCTCGAAGGGGATGCCGCCCACGCCCAGCGGGGCGCCGGTGGGCAGGTCGAGCAGCTCGGGGGTGCGACCGGGGCGGATGAGGACGGGCGGCAGATGTCCGGCGACGGCCACCCGGCACTGTGCGCGGTGCGGGTCGTGGACCACGTAGACGCATGTGGCGATGGTCTCCTCGAGGGCGGCGGTGGTGCGGTCCAGCTGCTGGAGCACCTGGGTCGGGTCGAGCGCGAGTTCGGCGAGGGTGCGGGTCGCGGTGCGCAGTTGTCCCATGCTGGCGGCGGCGTTGATGCCGCTGCCCATGACGTCTCCGATGACGAGGACGGTGGTGTCGTCGGGTCCGGCGATGGCGTCGAACCAGTCGCCGCCGATCTCGCTGCTGGCCGCGGCGGGCCGGTAGCGGTAGGCGACTTCCAGTCCGGGCGTGGGCGGCGGGTTGTGCGGGAGGAGGTGGTGCTGGAGGGCGAGGGCGGTGTGGTGCGCGTTGCGGTACCAGCGCGCGTTGTCGATGCACACGGCGGCGCGGGCGGCCAGCTCGCCGGCCAGCACGATGTCGTCGTCGTTGAAGGGCAGCGGGTTGCGGGTGCGTTTGAGGTCGAGGGCGCCGAGGACCTCGCCGCGGGCGATGAGCGGCACGGCCAGGTACGAGCGCAGGCCGGCGCGGGTCAGGAGGCTGGCGGCGGTGCTGTCGCGGGCGATGCGGGAGATGTCCCGTGCCTGTACGTGGGCCACCAGGACCGGATGGCCGGTGGCGGCGCACTGGGTGACCAGCCGGTCCGCGGCGTACCGGGCGATGTCGCCCGGGGGGTCCGCGGCGCGGACGGCCTCGCTGGGGAAGGCGGCCGCGACGGCCAGGGCACGGAACACCGCGGGCTCGTGGGCGGACGACCTCAGCGTCGGGCGGCCTTCGAGGACGGAGTCGAGGATGTCGACCGCGGCGATGTCCGCGAGCTCGGGCACCACGACGTCGGCGAGCTCTCGGGCGGTCTGGTCCAGGTCGAGGGTCGTGCCGATACGGACGGTGGCGTCCGCGATCAGGGCCAGGCGCCGACGGCTGCGGGCGATCTCGATGGCCGCCTGGTGACTCTGGGTGACGTCCACCACGGAGGTGGCCAGGCCGAGCACCCGCCCGGTGGCGTCCTCCAGCCGGTAGTACGACACCGACCAGGCGTGTTCGGTGCGGTCCCCGCCGTGGGTGCGGCCGGCCGTGAACTGTTCGAGCAACGGCGTGCCGGTGGCCAGGACCTGGCGCATCGCCGACTCGGCGGCCTCCGCGTCGTCGAGGAAGGACAGGGCCTCGCGGACGCCGCGACCGATGTGCTGGGAGGCGGGCAGCCCGTTGATCCGCTCCAGCGTCGGGTTGACCAGGACGTACCGCAGTTCCGTGTCCAGGACCGCGAGCCCGATCGGGGACTGGGCGACCAGCCGCGCGGACAGCGCCAGGTCCCGCTCCAGCTGCCGCAGCCTGGTCCGGTCGGTCGCGATGCCCAGCGCGTACAGGTCCCCGTGCTCGTCGAGCAGCCGCATGTTGCGGAATTCCACCAGACGCGTGGAGCCGTCCTTGTGCCGCACGGGAAAGGCTCCCGCCCAGTCCCCCGCGCCGCCCATGACCCGGGCGAACAGCTCCGTGAGCAGGGCGACGTGCTCTTTGGAGGCCAGCAGCCGGGCGGCGGGCCGGCCGAGCGCCTCCCGCGCCGTCCAGCCGAACAGCTGCTCGGCCTGTGGGCTCCACAGGGCGACCCGCCCTTCGGCGTCGAGGACGACGGCGGCGACGTTCAGGACGTCGAGCAGTCCGCTCGGCGGGGAGAGCCCGGCCTCGGCGGGCGGCCAGGCCTCGGCAGGCGGCCAGGCCTCACCGGCCCCCACCCCGTCGATCGCAGCCATCGAGGACACTCCCTTCCGGCGCCGTCGGCCCGGCGCCGTGCCGCCCGCACGCGCCGTGTGGCGGTCCGAAGCGGTCGGCTATCTCTCATGGTCCCTCCGAACCTGCCCGGTAGCGTCCGGAACCGGGTCAGGGCCGGTCTCCGGGCCGGTGTCAGGGCTGATCCGGCCGGGGCGGGCGCCCGACCCCGTAGTCTCGGCGGATGGCGAAATACTTCGATGTGCACCCCGAGAATCCTCAGCGTCGCACCATCGGCAACGTGGCCGACATCATCCGCTCCGGCGCGCTCGTCGCGTACCCGACCGACTCCTGTTTCGCGCTGGGATGCCAGCTGGGCAATCGGGACGGCATCAGCCGGATCCGGAGCATCCGCAACCTCGACGACCGTCACCACTTCACCCTCGTGTGCCAGAACTTCGCGCAGCTGGGTCAGTTCGTCCACATCGACAACGACGTGTTCCGGGCGATCAAGGCGGCGACGCCGGGCAGTTACACCTTCATCCTCCCCGCGACGTCGGAGGTGCCCCGCCAGTTGCTGCACCCGAAGAAGAAGACGGTCGGAGTCCGGATTCCCGACCACGTCGTCACGCAGGCCCTGCTCGCCGAGCTCGGTGAGCCGCTCCTCTCCAGCACCCTGCTGCTGCCCGACGAGGACGAGCCGATGACTCAGGGCTGGGAGATCAAGGAGCGGCTGGAGCACGAGGTGGACGCCGTGCTGGACTCGGGTGACTGCGGCACCGAGCCGACCACGGTCATCGACTTCTCCGGCGGTGAGGCCGAGATCGTCCGCCGCGGGGCGGGCGACACCAGCCGCTTCGAGTAGCCGCGCCGGGCCGTTCCCGCGCCGCTCTCACGCTCCCGCGCCGCACTCACGCTCCGCGCCGCTCTCACGTTCCCGCGGGCACGTCCGGGTAGAGGCCCAGGTACCGGTACGCGCCGGATTCGACCCGGTAGACGTGGCCGAGGCGGTTTCCGGTCAGGACGTGGGTGCCGGTGTCGAAGGCCAGCGGCTTGGCCAGGCCCTGGTGGGTCGTACGGAAGATCCGGCGGGTCAGGGCCGCGCGGTCGCGCCCCTCCTCCGCCAGGCCGGTCAGGGCCTCGGCCAGCAGGCCCACGGCGTCGTACGCCTCGGTGGCCCAGCGGGCGGGCGGCTCCCCGTACGCGGCCCGGTGGGCGGCGACGAACTCGGCGGCGGCGGGTACGGCCGGCGGGTCGGTGAAGAGGGCGCTGAACACCCAGCCCTCGGCGGCCGGACCGGCGGCCGTGAGGAAGGCCGGTTCCATCGCGTAATGGATGCCGACGCGCGGGCCCTGGAATCCGGCATCGGTCAGGGCGCGGGCCAGCTGGGCCGCGCGCTGCGGCGAGGTGCCGGCGTAGACGACGGCCTCGGCCCGGGCCCCGGTCAGCTCGCGCACGGCGCCGGCGAAGTCGGAGCTGCCCACGGGGACCCGGTGGACGCTGAGCGTGCCCATGGAGGGCGGGGTCTGCTGGAGGGTGCGCACGAGCGGCCACGTGGGCTCGCCGGCTTCCACGTCCTCCACGAGGGCCGTGCGGCGGACGGGCCGTACGCGGCTGAGGTAGTCGATCACCGGGAGCGCGAACTTCTCGCCCGACGGGCGGGTGGCGCACAGCGTCCGCCACTGTGACTGGGCGTTCTCCGCGCTGTCGACCGACACCAGCAGCAGGGCCAGGTCCGCCGCGGCGCAGGCGGCGGCCAGCTCGGGCACGGCCGCGTCCGCGGTGGGACCGGTGAGTGCGAGCACCGCGGGGTCGGCGACCAGCTCCTTGGCCACCTGCGCGGCGCGCGCGGCGTCGCCGCCGTCGTCGGCGACGCGCAGGGCCAGCCGGAACGGGGCGTCCGCCCGGCCGTTGTGCCGCTCCACGGCCAGTCTCATGCCGCGCTCGTGCGCCTGGCCGACGGCCTTGCCGGGCCCGGTCACATCGGCCTGCAGGGCCAGGGTGAGGGTGGTGAGATCGCGGGCCGGCGGCGGCGCCGTGCCGCCGTCCTTCCCGCTGGTGGCGAACCGGGCGACCGGTACGCCGATGGCGACCAGGCCCGCCCCGGCGAGGAGCAGCCGCCTGCGGGTGAAGCCTCGGCCGGCGCGCGGCGCGTCGATCCGGGTGGGCTCCGGGGCCGGCAGGTCCAGGGCCCTGGTGGAGCGTTCGGCGATGAGCCGGGGCAGCGGGGGCGGCAGCCAGTCCTCGGCGTCCGCACCGAGCGGGTCGCCTCCCAGCAGGGCGCGCAGCTGCGCGGGCGTCGGCCGCGCGGCCGGGTCCTTCGCCAGGCAGGCCCGTACCGCTTCGAGCAACTCGGCCGGGAGTCCGGTGAGTTCGGGCTCGTCGTGCACCGTACGGTAGACCACCGCGGCCGCGTGCCCGCCGCCGAACGGGCCGTGTCCGGTCGCCGCGTAGGCGAGGACGCAGCCGAGGGAGAACACATCGCTCGCGGCGCCCGCCACGAGGCCGCCCAGCCGGGCCTGCTCCGGTGCCAGGTATCCCGGGGTCCCGAGGACGGCGTCCACGGACGTCAGCGTGGCCGCCCCCTCGGCACGCGCGATCCCGAAGTCGATCAGCCTGGGCCCGTCCGGGGCGAGCAGGATGTTGCCCGGTTTCACGTCGCGGTGCACGAGCCCGGCGGCGTGCACCTGTGCCAGTGCTTCGGCGAGCCGCGCCCCCAGCGTCCGTACGGAGCGGGCGGGCAGGGGACCGTACCCGCCCACCGCCTCGGCCAGCGAGGGCCCGGGGACGAACGGGGTGGCCAGCCAGGGCTCGCGCGCCTCCGGGTCGGCGGCCACCACCGGGACCACCCAGCGCCCGGCGAGCTGGCCCGCGGCCTCCACCTCGCGACGGAAGCGGATGCGGAAGTCCGGCTTCTCGGCGTGGTCGGCGCGGATGACCTTGACCGCCACCAGTGTGCCCGTGGCGGAGCGGGCGAGGTACACCGTGCCCATGCCGCCCGAACCGAGGCGGCCCAGCAGCCGGTTGCCGCCGATCGCGGCCGGATCGGCGTGGGTGAGGGGGCGCATCCGCGGCTATCCCGCCGGGGGCTCTGTGGCCGGGCCCGCGTAGCGGATGCGGCCGCCCTCCACCCGGTGCAGGAAGTAGAAGTTGCCCTTGAGCTGCCGACGGGCGTCGAAGGCGTACTCCTTGGTCAGGCCGCGGAAGGTGCCCTGGGCCAGCGCGGTCAGCAGTTCGGCCCGGGACGGGCGGCCGCCGCCCTGGGCGCCGGCGACCAGCCGGTCGATGACCAGGCGGGTCGCGTCGAAGGCCTCGGCGGTCCAGACGTCGGGGGCGGAACCGTACGTCGCCTGGTGCGCGCGGGCCACCTCCGCGATCTCGGGGGCTTCCACGCCGGTGTAGGGCGCGAAGAACTGCCAGCCCTCGGCGGCCGGGCCGGCGGCCTTGAGGAACTCCGGGCCGGCGAGGCCGTAGTCGGCCGCCCGGGGCCCCTTGAAACCGGCGGCGGCCAGCATTCCGGCGACCTTGGCCCCGCCGGCCGGAGTGCCGGTGTAGAAGAAGCCGTCGACGCCGTGCGCGAGCATGTCGGTGACCACGGGTGCCAGGTCCTGGGTACCGCGCGGGACGACACGGGCGTAGAAGGTGGCCTCGGGCGCGAAGAAGGCGATGGTGCGGCCCACCAGCAAGGCCGTCTGCCAGCTGTCCGTGTCGCCGTCGCGGTCGCTGAGGATGCCCATCCGCCGGACGCCCTGCTTACCGGCCAGTTGGAGGTTGGCCGCGGCGGCCTGCGCGGAGGTGATCGGGCAGCTCTGGAAGAAGCTGCGCCGGTCGGTGACGCTGTAGGTGGTCGCCAGGGCGGACACGCTGACCAGGGGGACGGAGCTCTCGCCGTACAGTTCGAGGCACGGGATCACCGAGTCGTTGCCGGTGGGGCCGATCACCGCGAACAGATCGCGGTTGGCGATGAGTTCGGTGGCCGCGGCCGCGGAGCGGTCGGCCCTCCCCGCGTCGTCGGCGGTGGCGACGGTGAGGGAGAAGGGCTTGTCCGGACGGGCGTTGAAGGCGTCGACGGCCAGCCGCACCCCGCGTTCCTGTGCCTGTCCGACGGCCTTCTGCGGGCCGGAGAGGTCGGCGTGCACGCCGATGACCCATTGCCGGGGGCCGGGCGCGGCCGGGGTCTTGGGCTTCTCGTCCTCGCGCAGTGCCAGCCAGGCGGCCAGGCCGCCGCCGGCCGCGAGCACGGCACCGCCGGAGGCGAGGGCGAGGAAGCGCCTGCGGGAGGGCGCGGGCGTACCGGGGGCGGGGGCGGCGTCCGGGTCGGCGACGGTCTCGTCGATGCCCGGCAGGGCGAGCAGCGCGGCAGAGCGTTCGGCGATGGTGGCGACGACCGGGTCGGGCAGCCAGTCGGTGCCCTCGCCCGGGGTGTCCTCGGTCAGCGCCCGGTCCAGCTCGGCGGCGGTGGGGCGGATGTCGGGATGCTTGGCGAGGCAGGTCCGCAGCAGCGCGGTGAGTTCGGGGTCGGCCAGGATCTCGGAGCCGAACTCGGGCTCGTCGTGGACGGTGCGGTAGAGCACCGCCTCGACGGTGCCGCTGCCGTAGGGCAGGCGGCCGGTGGCGGCGTACGCGAGGAGGCAGCCGAGCGAGAAGATGTCACCGGCCGGTTCGGCGGGGCGGCCCTCGGCCTGCTCGGGCGGGAGGAAGCCGGGGGTGCCGAGCACCGCGTCGGCGGAGGTCAAGACGGTGTGATCGCCGCCGCGGGCGATCCCGAAGTCGATCAGGCGGGGCCGGTCCATGCCGAGCAGCACGTTCCCCGGCTTGACGTCCCGGTGGACGAGGCCCTGCTCGTGCATCACCCCGAGGGCCTTGGCCATGGCCTTGCCGAGGATCCGTACGGCGCGCAGCGGGAGCGGGCCGTGGGCGGCGACGGCCTCGGCGAGGGAGGGGCCGGCCACGAAGGCGGTGGCCAGCCACGGTTCGGGGGCGTCCGGGTCGGCGCCGGTGATCCGTACGGCCCAGGGGCTGTCGACCTCCGCGGCGATCTCGGCCTCGCGGCGGAAGCGGGCCCGGAAGTCCGCCTCGTCGGCGTACTCCGCGCGGATCACCTTGACGGCGGCGAGCGCGCCGTCGTCGGTGCGGCCGAGGTAGACGACGCCCATGCCGCCGGCGCCGAGCCGTCCGAGGAGTCGGTAGCCGGCGATCCGGGAGGGGTCCGAAGGATGGAGCCGCTCCATCAGCCCGCCGCCTTTCCGAGCTCCTGCTTGGCCTGATGCATCATCCGGCTGGTGCCCTGGGCGACGAGCGTGTCCATAGCCTCCCTGGTGAAGCCCTCGGCGCCCTTGGCGGCGATGGCCACGGTGACCGGTCCGAACTGGGCCTGGGACCAGGTGTAGGGGTGTGGCCCGCCGTCCTTCGCGCTGACGTACTCGCCGGTCTCGCTGAAGGCGTCCTCGGTCCACCCGTTCATCTGTTCGCCGAGGTAGAAGGAGCCGCCCCACAGGTTCTTGAGCTCCTCGCCTTCCCGCAGCTTCTGGCTGGGGCAGCGCAGGACCTCTTCCATGGCGCGGGCGGTCTCCCAGCCGGATTCCTGGCGGTTGTGGTGGATGGTGACCGTGGCGTTGAGCCGTATGCGGCCGTGGCCGTCCTTGGCCGGGATGTGGAAGTAGCGGGTGCTCGTGGCGAGCACGTCGTCCGGCAGGCCGGTGGTCTGCCAGACGCAGTTCTCGTCGAGGACGGGCCAGCGGCCGGGATCGCTCTCGAACGGGGTGCTGCGCACCACCTCGGGGCCGAAGGCCTCCTGGGTGATGACGATGCGGCCGAGCAGCTTGCGGGCCTCGGCGACCGTCTTCGGCTGCTTGGACTCGTCCAGTTGGGGCACGAGGGAGGCGGCCGGGCTGCTGGATGGTGCGGTCGGCGCGCCGGTACCCGGGCTGGCGGTACCCGGGCTGCCGGTACCCGAGCTGCCGGTACCCGGGCTGCCGGTACCCGGGCTGCCGGTACCGGACGGCGACGGCGCGGCGGCCGGGGTGCGGCCGCCCGCGCCGGTCTTCCCCGCCCCGTCGCCCGAACAGCCGGCGAGCAGGAACAAGCCCGCCAGCGCGCACCCGCAGGCGCGCAGCGCGGAGCTGCGTCTGTATGTCACTGATCCCCCCACGGCGCGGATCGTACTCCGCCCGGGAGGGATGTAACCGGCTTACGGAAAAAGGATGTTGCCGGGAGCGCGCGGGTCGGCTCAGCGAGGGGCGAGGGTCCAGGCGGATTCGTGGCGGGTGAAGCCGACGGCGGGTAGTAGTCGACCGCGGCCGGCGCGGAGAGCAGGATCAGCTTGGCCTGGGGCGCGGCTTCCTGCGTGACCCGGATGAGCTCGCGCCCGACGCCCTTGCCCTGGTAGGCGACGTCGACGGCAAGGTCGCCGAGGTACGTCGAGTACGCGCCGTCGGTGATCGAGCGGGCGATGCCGATGAGGCGGCCGTCGTCGGTGCGGGCGACGACCACGAGGTTGGCTCCGGCCAGCATCCGGGCGAACCGCTCGACGTCGGCGACGGGGCGGCGCTCGGCGAGGGTCGACTCCCGGTAGAGGCCGATGACTTCCTCGACGTCCAGCTCGGCGCCGATGACGCGCTCACACTTCCACATACTGACGCAGCTCCTTGCATCACGTAATAGTCACTTGTGAATAGCGATTATTACATCACGAAGGAAGTGGAAGACAAACCGGTGGACCGGCATGCCTTCCGCGAGGGCGGGGCATGCTGCACTGGCGTCCGTTTTCTACGGGAAGGTGCGACTTGCTCACTCTGTTTCTCATGTGGCTCCGCCGACAGCTGGGGCGCTTCACCAGCACCAACACCAGCACCGCGGAGCATGGCTCCTCACCGACACACACCGCCTCGACCCCGCTGTTCACCGCGGACTTCACGTCGGCCACCCAGTGGGTCGCCGGCCGGTCCTGGGCCTATCCGGACGGCGGCCCCACCAACCCCGGCGACAACAAACTCGACTACCTGGTGGAGGACCCGTCCTACAGCCGCACCGGGACCTTCCGGGCCGTCCGCCGCCCGGACGGCAAGTGGAACGCGGGCCTGCTGACCACCGAGGGCAGCGACGAGGGGTTCATGATGCGGGCCGGGGACGTGCTGGAGTCCCGGGTGCGGCTGCCCGCCGAGGTCGGGGCCTGGCCTGCGATCTGGACCTGGCGGGACGGCGGCAACGAGATCGACGTCTTCGAGTACCACCCGGACAATCCCGACCTGCTCGAACTCTCCAACCACGTCAAGGGCGGTTCCCGCTACCACCGGGACTCGGCCGTCGCCCCCGGCGGCTGGGTGGACCTGAAGGTCGAGTTCGGGGCGCGCTCGGTCGTGTGGTGGGTCAACGGCGCGCGGGTGTTCGCCGACCGCCGCGGGGTCGGCCGCAGTTGGCGGGCCTATCTCATCGTCAACCTCTCCGTGTGCGCCGGGCGCTACCACCCGGCGCCCGACGCGGACGTGTCGGAGATGTCGTTCGAGGTGGCGTACCTGCGCGTCCACCGGCCGTAGGCCGGCCTCGGGCATGCCCGAGGCCGGCCGTCTTCCGCTCGTGCGTCAGGCGATCTGCCACTGCTGACTGTCGCCGCCCGTGCACGTCGCCTGGTCGTCCAGTGCCTTGCCGCCCGCGGTGAGGGTGCGGGTGCCGCCCAACGGGCCCCCGTACACCTCGAACTCGTACAGCGAGTGGCCGTAGGAGGTGCCGCGCCGAGTGCCGTCCACGCGGATCTACCGGCCTGATCCGGTGAGGTCGGTCAGGTCCTGGACTCCGCGGGTGCCGGCCGTCGTGGAGTGCACGGTGCGCCGGGTGGTGGCGTCGTCGGAGAGCTGGATCTGGAACGACTTCCCGTACGCCGCCTCCCGGCGGAGCACGACGCGGCTGACGCTCTGGGTGGAGCCGAGGTCGACCTGGAGCCACTGCGGATCGCTGTAGCCGCTGGACCAGCGGGTTCCGGGATCGCCGTCGGTGGCCGACGCCGCCGGGAAGTTCGCCGTCTCCGTGCTGGAGGCGGTGGTCGGACGGCCCAGGGCCAGGTTGCCCGGCTGGGCGGGGCCGGGCCAGGCCGGGTTGTGGCCGACGCTCGCGACGATCGGGGTGAAGGCGGCGTACGTCGCCGCGAGCTTCGGCGATCCCCAGGTCTGCTGGGCGAGCGCGCGCAGCGGGGACATGATGCCGGCGGCGATCTGTTCCTCGGTCTCGGCGGTGGGGATGTCGCACCACACGTGGATCACCGAGCCGGGGTTCTTCCCGGGGTCGGACAGGGTGCTGCCGCCCTCGAAGCGGTCCGGGGTCCAGGTCTCGTACATCCACTTGGTGTCGGGCTTCGGGCCCCCGAGCACGTAATAGGTGGGGGTCCAGGACTCGTTGGCCACGATGTGCCCGGCGTCGGCCAACTGCTGGGGAGTCAGGCCGTAGGTGTACCAGTACTCGACGATGATGCCGGAGTGGGGGCGCAGCGTCCCGTCGCCGGACTTGATGCCGTCGTTCCACATCCGGGTGGTCTTGCCGCCCGCCCGCACCAGGTCGTCGGCCCAGTTGACGAACCCGTAGTAGGTGTCCTTGGCGGTGGCGTTCGCACCGTAGTGGGCGCGGGCGTAGCTGAGCAGCTGCGGGTACTTGCTGTAGTCGGTGACGTATTCGTCCGCGCCGATGTGCCAGTACGGCGCCGGGAACAGCGGCAGGTACTCGCTGACCAGGTCCTCGATCAGCGTGTACGAACCGGGCAGCGAGAGGTCGATGAAGTCGTTGCTGACCGCGCCGGAGCTGCTCTTGAGCTTGAGCTCGGGGTGCGCGGCCAGGACCGCGGTCATGTGCCCGGGGGTGTCGATCTCCGGGACGATGGTGACGTGGTACTTGCGGCCGAGCTCGACGAGGTCGGCGATGTCCTGCTTGGAGTAGTGGTCGGTGGAGACGATCTCCGGGTGGGTGGAGCTCTCCAGCCGGAATCCGTACCTGTCCGACAGGTGGAAGTGGAAGTAGTTGAGCTTGAGGTAGGCCAGCTCCTTGATGTGCTGCTTGAGCCAGTCCACGGTGAAGAACTTGCGCCCCTGGTCGACCATGAGCCCGCGCTCGGCCTTGGCGGGCCAGTCCACCGCCGTGCCGGCCGGCACCGTGGCGGACTGGTGCAGGAGCTGGAGGACGCTGCGGGTGCCGTAGAACACGCCGGCATCGGTCCCGGCCTGGATGGTGAGGGCTCCCGCGACCGTCATCCGGTAGCCCTCGGCGGGCAGGGCGGTGCCACCGAGGCCGAGACCGATGTCCCCGGCGGTCGGGCTCCCGGTGACGACGGCCACGCCGCGCCCGGCCAGCGCGCCCAGGTCCTGCGCGAACGTGGCGGCCTCGTCCGCCAGTTGGTCGGTGGAGGCGGGGTCGACGACGATCCGGGTGGCGTCGGTGAAGGTGTAGGTACCGGTGCCGGCCGTCCATTGGCGCAGGGCCGGTACGGTCGGCGGCGGCCCGGTGGCCGCCTGGGCGGCGCCGGCGCCGGGTATCGCCGGTGCGAGCACCGCGCACGCGATGGCGATCAGCAATCTGAGCAGACGCATGGCTGCCTCCAGCCGGGTATGGCAGAGCGGAGCGTGTGGGGTGCATGAGTGCAGCGCAGCGCCGGGTTCATGCTGCGATCCTGCCCCGGGTGGTACAGGCCTGCATCTTGAGATACGCCTGTCGCAGCGCCACGTGCCACGGCGCCGGGACGCGGGAAGCCCTTTTCCGCAGGCCACGCATCTCAGCGTTTCGGGTCCCACTGCGGTCATGGCCGGGCGCGCCGTGCGGTTCCCGAAACGTCCGCTGTCAGGCTCGTCCGTTGCCCTTTCAATGCGGCCTCGAAGGCCGGACCACTGCCCAACCCCGCAGGAATGCGCAAGATCGCCGGTTCTGCGGGGCGGCAGAGCGCGTGGCGCGGCCGGGTCGCGCCCATGTCACCCGAGGTCACACCGGCCCCCCTGTAGCGCCCCGCTGTCCATGCGGCAGGATGGCAGCCCGATTCGTGTGCGTACACACGCCCGAACGGGCCCCCGCACAGCACGATCTGACAGGTGAAGACAAAGTGACGACACAACACATACGCCGAGCGGCGACGCCCTTCTCTCCGGAGGGGATCCTTTGAGCCGGGATCTCGTCCTGCACGACTGGGTGGTGGCCGCCATCGCGCTGGCGGCGGGTGTCGCGGCCGGACTGCTGTTGCGTGCCGTCCTGCGCTGGCTGGGCAAGCACGCCAGCAGGACGGCGTGGAGCGGGGACGACGCCATCGTCGACGCGCTGCGCACCCTCGTCCCCTGGGCGGCCGTCATCGGCGGCGCCGCCGCGGCGGCCTCGGCGCTGCCCCTGACCACGCGGGTCACGGGCATCGTGAACCAGTCGCTGACCGCCCTGCTCGTCCTCATCGCCACGGTCACGGCGGCCAGGATCATCGCGGGGCTCGTACAGTCCCTCGCGCAGGCCCGCACGGGAGTGGCCGGATCGGCCACCATCTTCGTCAACATCACGCGTGTCGTCGTGCTGGCCATGGGCGCGCTCGTGGCACTCGAAACCATGGGCGTGTCCATCGCTCCGCTGCTCACGGCGCTCGGCGTGGGCGGACTCGCGGTCGCCCTGGCGCTGCAGGACACCCTCGCCAACCTCTTCGCGGGCGTCCACATCCTCGCCTCGAAGACGGTGCAGCCCGGGGACTACATCCGGCTCAGCGGTGGCGAGGAGGGGTACGTCGTCGACATCAACTGGCGCAATACCGTCGTGCGCAACCTGTCGAACAATCTGGTGATCATCCCCAACGGCCGCCTCGCGCGGACGAACATGACCAACTTCACCCAGCCGGAACAGCGGTTGTCGATCCTCGTCCAGGTGGGCGTCGGCTACGACAGCGATCTGGAGCACGTCGAGCGGGTCACCCTCGACGTCGTCGACAGCGTGATGGCTGACATCTCGGGAGGGGTCGCCGACCACGAGGCCGCCGTCCGCTTCCACACCTTCGCGGACTCCAGGATCAACTTCACCGTGATCCTGGGCGTGGGCGAGTTCAGCGACCAGTACCGCATCAAGCACGAGTTCATCAAACGCCTGCACCAGCGCTACCGGACGGAGGGCATCTCCATCCCCGCCCCCACCCGCACGGTCTCGGTCCAGCCCTGGGGGTCGCCGATCCCGCACCAGCGCGACGCGCCGGACTCGGTGCTGACCGATCGCTGAGCTGAGCGCTGAGCGCTGAGCGCTGAGCGCTGAGCGCCGGTGCACCGGGCGGACCGCCGACCGCCGACCGCCGACCGCTCAGTAGGAGCAGGCGTCCCCATGGGGATCGTCGAAGCGGTCGGCCTCGTCGACACCGAACAGCCGGACGTGGTCGAGCAGTTCCACGAGGCGCTCGTCCGCCAGGGGGGTCCGTGGCCGCCCAGACGGCGAGCCACGGGCCGAGCCCGGCCGAGGCTTCGGCACACAGCTCGAAGACCGCGTACGCGGCCACCGGCAGATCGGGGTCGGTGAGCGCGTGGGCCCGCCAGGCCTCCAGGAATTCCCGGACCGCCCCCGCTTCCTCGGCGGACCTCTCCTGCCACTCGCCGCGCGCGAGCGCGCGCCCGGCTCCTGCCATGTCGTACTCGTCGACGAGGCCGCCGGCCAGGGCCCGGGCGAGCTGCGGCAGGATCCGCCGCAGCACCGAAGGGTCCGCCTCGTCCGGCCGCTTCCCCCGTCACGGCCGCTACGCCGTGGCGCCGTCGGGGACGGCGGCGCCGCAGCCCTGGTGGCCCCAGCGGCTCCCGTTCTTGGTGATCATGTCGCCGACGGCGTAGGGCTTCCCGCAGGGGCAGCTGCCCGGGAACTTCGCCTTGATCGCCCGCGATGCGCGCCCCGCCGCCGCACCTTCGGACGTACGCTTCCTCGGCGCGGCGGCCTTGTGGCGCGAGGGCGCGGCCGGTTCGGGCACGGGCATGTCCGGGTGCCCGAGGGCCGTACCGGCGGCTTCCTGCGTCCGGGCCGCGTCGCTGGCGGCCTGGTCGGCGATCGCGTTCAGGTGGTCGCCGTCCTCGCGGTGTGCGGGAACGTACAGGAACGTCACGTCACGATCGGCCAGCAGCCGGTCGATCTGCTCGACGAGTTCACGGTTCGCGACCGGCTGTCCGGAGGAGGTCTTCCACCCGTTGCGCTTCCAGCCCGCGAGCCACTGCGTCACGGCCTTCATCGCGTACTGGGAATCCATCCGGACCTGAACGGACGTCCCGGGAGCGAGTGCCTCCAGCAGTCGCTGGAGGGCGGTCAGCTCCCCGATGTTGTTGGTGGCCCGCCCCAGCGGACCGGCCTCCCAACGCTCGGGACGTCCCTCGGAGTCGGCGATGACCCAGCCCCATCCGGCGGGCCCGGGATTACCCTTCGCCGCTCCGTCACAGGCGGCAATGATGCGATCAGACATCCCCCGATCATGCCTCATCCCCCGAGGTGGTCACGCCGCCGTGGGGCAGCTCCCGGCCCGCGCGGGCGCCGCCCGAGCGCGGCGACGCGCCGCTGACCGCCGCCTATTCGGCGGGCGACCCGGCCTCCGTCTTCCCGCGCATGAAGATGACCGCCACCAGGGCGAGGCCGAGGACGGCGCCGGCCAGCTGCATGCCGACGAAGCCGGGCACGGAGGCCGGGGCGATGCCCGCGAAGGTGTCCGTGAACGCCCGGCCGATGGTCACGGCCGGGTTCGCGAAGGAGGTGGAGGAGGTGAACCAGTACGCGGCGCCGATGTACGAGGCGACGGCCACGGGTGCGAAGCGCAGCCGGTCGGTGCGGGCCAGGCCGAAGATCAGCAGGATCAGGCCGGCGGTGGCGACCACCTCGCCCAGCAGCAGGTTCCCGGCGGAGCGGTCGTGGGTGGACCACCGCACCAGCGGCTCGCCGAACATCGCGTCCGCCAGGATCGCACCCGCGATCGCGCCGACGATCTGCGAGGGCACGTACACGGCCAGCTCGCGGGCCGTGACCCCGGCGCCGCCGCGGCGGGCGGTCCACCATTCGGCGAGCGTGACCGCCGGATTGAAGTGGGCTCCCGAGACGGGGCCGAGGAGCACGATGAGCACGCCGAGGCCGAAGACGGTGGCGGTGGAGTTGGCCAGGAGCTGCAGCGCCACGTCCTGGGTGAGCTCGGTCGCCTGGATGCCGGAGCCGACCACGACCGCGACCAGGGCCGCGGTGCCGACCAGCTCGGCTGCGGCGCGGGCGATCAGGGGGGTGCGGGGCGGGGTGGCGCCGGGCGCGGGCCGGGGCGCGTCGGCGGCTATGACGGATTCCGCCGCGGGGGCGGCGGCGACGGGCTCGGTGGCGGTCACGACAGGTTCTCCTCGGGCAGGCCGGGCCGGGGCAAGGCAGGGCAACGCAGGGGGCAGGGCAGGGCAGGGGTGAAGCAGGGGTGAAGCGGACTACGGGCAGGACCGCTTGAGGTTCGCTTCGGCGGTGGCACGCGCGGTCCGAGCGAGGTCGGCGAACTGACCGGCGACGGCTTCGAGGACTTCCGGGCGGAGCCTGTAGTAGGTGAAGCGGCCGCACGGTTCGGTCTCCACGACCCCTGCCTCGCGCAGCACCCTCAGGTGGTTGGAGAGGTTGGTCTGCTTGGCGCCGGTCTCTTCCACCAGGTGCGTGGTGCACAGCGTCTCGCGGGAGAGCAGGGTCACGATCTGAAGCCTGAGCGGGTCTGCCAGGACTCGGATCAGTTCAGTATCGACTGACGTCATCATGCGCTGATACTGTCACATCAGCCGGGCCTGACATGAGGCCGAGCTGGATCGACTCCAAGGAAGAACACATGCCCTCCGCTCCCGCCGCCTCCGTCCTGTTCGTCTGCGTCCACAACGCGGGCCGCTCCCAGATGGCGGCCGGGTTCCTCCGCCACCTCGCCGGAGACCGCGTGGAGGTCCGCTCCGCCGGCTCGGTCCCCGGCGACCGGGTCAACCCCTCCGCCGTCGCCGCGATGGCCGAGCTGGGCATCGGCATCTCCGACCAGCAGCCGAAGGTCCTCACCCCGGAAGCCGTCCAGGCGTCCGACTACGTGATCACCATGGGCTGCGGCGACGCCTGCCCGTACTTCCCCGGCAAGACCTACCTCGACTGGCAGCTCGAAGACCCGGCCGGCCAGGGCGTCGAAGCCGTCCGCCCCATCCGCGACGAGATCAAGCACCTCATCGAGGGCCTGATCGCCGAGATCGACGCCAAGCGGCAGGCCTGACCGCTCGGATCTCAGGAGCCCGGTCCGGTGGCGGACAGGAGCTGGCACTCGTCGAAGTTCATGCAGCCGCAGGCGAGGCAGTCGGCGACGGCGTCGCGCAGGGCTTGCGTCTGCCGGATGAAGCGGTCCAGCTCGGGGAGCTTGCTCTCCGCGAGAGCGCGCCACTGCCGGGTGGCGCCGCGGTCGGTGTCGGCGTCCAGCAGGGCTCGGATCTCGGCCAGCGTGAACCCGGCCCGCTGAGCCATCTTGATCAGCGCGATCCGCCGTACGGTGGCGGCCGGATAGACGCGCCGGCCCGCGGCCCGTTCGGCGGACGGCAGCAGGCCGACGCTCTCGTAGTAGCGCAAGCCCGAAGGCCTCATTCCGACCTGCCGTGCCAGCTCCCCGATGCCGAGCTTTCGCACTGATCATTCCCCCCTTGACCTCAAGCGCGCTTGAACCAGGAGTCTGACCCGGTGACTCCCCCACGGACAACTCGCCTTCTGCCGCAGGCCTATCGGCCGCTGTTCGCCCATGCCGGGTTCCGCCGGCTCCTGCCCGCCCTCGCGGCATCCGATCTCGGCGACGGGATGAGCGTGGTCGCGGTCGCATGGCTGGCCATCGAGATCGCACCTCCCGGGCAGTCCGGGCTGCTCCTGGGAGCCGCCGTCGCCGCGTACGCGCTTCCCGGGGCCGCCGGAGCCCTGCTCTTCGGGCGGTGGCTGCGCCGGCTTCCCGCCCGGCGGCTGCTGGTGGCGGACAGCCGGATCCGCGCGGTCCTCCTCGGCTGCGTGCCGCTGGCCTGGGCCGCGGGGGTCCTGCACCCCGTGCTGTACGTGGCCCTGCTGGCGGGCTCGTCCGTGCTGCATGCCTGGGGAAACGCCGGGAAGTTCTCACTGCTCGCCCAACTGCTGCCCCCCGACCAGCGGCTGGCCGCGAACGCACTGGTCAGTTCCAGCACCTCGGCCGCCATGGTCTTCGGGCCCGCCCTCGCCGGTTTCCTGGCGGTGCTGGTCGACCCCGCCTGGATCATCGGCGTCGACGCGCTGTCCTTCGCCCTGCTCGCGGCCCAGGTCGGCCGGCTCCGGGGCCCGGCCGACGCAGCCGACAAGGCAGGCCGGGCCGACGGAGCCGACGCGGTGGAGACGAGTGCGCCGGTCGACACGGACCGGTCGGCTGCCGGGCTGCACCTGCTGCGAGGACAGCCCGAACTCCTCGGGATCCTCGCGCTGACCTGGTTCTTCAACTTCCTCTACGGGCCGGTCGAGGTCGCCCTCCCGCTGCACGTCACCGGTGATCTGCATGCCGAGGCGGGCCTTCTCGGGCTGTACTGGGCGCTGTTCGGGGCGGGAGCCGTCCTGGGCGGTCTGGCGGCGGGCGCCCTGCGCAGGCTCCCGCTCTGGCCGGTCACCCTGGGGATCGTCGCGGGCTGGGGGCTGGCTCTGGTGCCCTTCGGATTCGGCGCGTCCGCTCCCGTCACCCTCGTGTGCTTCACGCTCGGCGGTTTGATCTACGGACCGTTCACGGCGCTGTCCTACACCCTGTTCCAGGACCGCACTCCGGCCGCGTGGCTGACCACGGTCCTCGCCGCCCGTAGCGCCGCCCTGCTCACCGCCTCCCCGGTGGGCACCGCACTCGGCGGGCCCCTGACCGCGCTCCTGGGGCCCCGGCAGGTGCTGGCCGCATCCGGGATGGCGACCGTCGTCCTCGCCCTCGCCGGGGCAGCGGTATGGGCCTTGAGCGAACGCCGGGTGGCCGCCCGCCCCTGATCCGCCGACGCCACCTCGCAGGCGCCACCGGACAGCGCCGGTCAGCGCCGGTCACAGCACTAGGACACGGCGGATCTGATCTCGTCCGCCGGCAACCGCGCCTGCACGTCCGCGCTCACCCTGCGATTCACCTGAGCATCATGGCACCAGGGCCGTGCGGCGGTTGCCGCACGGCCCTGGTGTGTCACGTCGGCCGTTTCGGCACGCAAGCGCCGAAACGGTTCTCCGCCGCTCCGAGATCAGGCGGGGGTGATGTTCTCCGCCTGCGGGCCCTTCTGGCCCTGCGTGATGTCGAAGGTCACGGCCTGACCCTCCTGGAGCTCGCGGTAGCCGGAGGCGTTGATCGCCGAGTAGTGGGCGAAGACGTCCGGGCCGCCACCGTCCTGGGCGATGAAGCCGAAGCCCTTTTCAGAGTTGAACCACTTCACGGTTCCCGTAGCCATGTTCATGCCTTCCCGTTGACGTACGTCTTCCACACGGCGTGGAAGACGGAGGTGATCGCCCTGGTCCTACGGCACAACACAGCAAAACTGCCCACACCAAAGGGCACGGGCAAGGCACTTGGAACCACGACAGCTACCCGTGAAGGTACACGCCTGCACGCACGGTCACCAGGGGGAATGATCTCGCCTTCGCGGCGAGATCCGGCCTTGCGCGCACCCCTCGGGCCCGGTCGTCCCGAAATGTGTCGAGTGCCGCCCCCGCGATGCCGTAGGGTGAGGTCTACCGACGCGGGGTGGAGCAGCTCGGTAGCTCGCTGGGCTCATAACCCAGAGGTCGCAGGTTCAAATCCTGTCCCCGCTACTGCTCGGAAATGCCCGGATCCTGATGGATCCGGGCATTTCTGTCATGTCAGGCGGCGTCGCGTCCACCAGAAGCAGACGAGTCCCAGGAGCGCCGCGAGCGCGAGGCACAGGCCCGACTCCATCCACTGGAGCGGCCACAGGTGGGACTGCGGGTGGTGCGCGGCCCACTGCCCCGTGATCCCGTGCTCTGCGAGGCACTGCTGGAAGTCCTCGGCCAGCAGGCACTGGGGCAGGTCCGCGACCCGCTGCCCGGCGGAGGTGACCAGGCCCTCCTCCAGCACCCAGGAGTTGCCCGGCCCGCCCGATGCCTCCGTACCCGGCCACTGGGTGACGACCTCCGGCCACAGGGAACTTCGTACCCGCTCCAGTGCCGGCAGCAGGACCGCGCCGACCGCCAGGGTCGCGCCCATGGCCGCCACCGTGCGCCGCAGCAGCAGGCTCAGCGTGATCCCGACCATGAGCATCAGCAGCGCCTTGGCGACCGCCGCGGGGCCTATGGCGTCGTACGGCATCCAGCCGTACCAGGGGAAGCGGCTGCCGAGGGGGCCGGCCACCTCGTGCCACCACCAGGTCGCGGAGGCCGTGACCAGGCCGCTGACGAGGACCGTCAGGGCGACGGGGACGGCGATCTTGGCCAGGAACCAGCGGGTCCGGGTCACCGACTGGGACAGCGCGGTGCGGTACGTGCCGGACTCCAGCTCGGGTGCGAACAGCGGCCCGCCGAGGAAGAGTCCGAACACGAGCGGAAGCAGCGCGAGCACCTGGAGCGGCTGCCGCAGCGGGTACTGGTGCTGCTGCTGGAAGTCGACCAGTACGTCCGCGCAGTGCCGCGCATGCTCGGCGGCCGGGCCCGTGCAGCCGGCCAGCTGCTGGGCGACGGCGTCGGCCGCCCCGTACCGGCCGAGCACGAAGTACCCGGCGAGCAGGGCGGATCCGGTGAGGAGCGCCCACAGGGCGGTGCGGTGCTGGCGTACGACGAGCCAGGTCACCCCGCGTACGAGCCTCATGCCGCGGCCCCTGCCTGCTCGGGACGGGCGGCCGAGGTGATCACCGTGGGCAGTTCGGGGTCGCGCAGATACGTCATGAGCAGGTCTTCCAGGGAGGGTGCGGGGCCGTCGCCGCCGGGGTGGTGGGCGGCGCGGAGTTCGTCGATGTCACCGGCGAGGCGGACCCGGCCGGAGCCGATGACGAGCAGGAAGTCGCAGGCGCCCTCCAGTTCGGAGACCACGTGCGAGGACAGCACGACGGTGGTGCCGTGGGCGGCGGCCTCGCTCAGCAGGAGCTGCGCCATCTCGTGGCGCACCAGCGGGTCGAGGTCGGCCATGGGCTCGTCGAGCATCAGCAGCCCGGGGCGTTTGCCGAAGGCCAGGGCGAGGGCGACGCGGGTGCGCTGGCCGCCGGAGAGCGAGCCGACCCGGGCGCCGTACGGGATGTTCCCGCCCGCGATGACGCGTTCGGCGGTCGCCCGGTCCCAGGCGGGGTTCAGCTCGGCGCCCATGCGCAGGATCTCGGCGACCCGGAAGCCCCGGTGGAGCGGCTTGTCCTGGCTCAGCAGGGCGGTCGCCCGGCGGGCCGCCGGGGCGCCGGGCGGTGCGCCGAACACGCGGATCGAGCCCGCGGTGGGCGTGAGCAGGTCGGCGGCCAGGGACATCAGGGTGCTCTTGCCTGCGCCGTTGGGTCCGACGAGGGCGCAGACCCGGCCGGCGGGGATCTGGAAGGTGCAGTCCTTCAGGGCCCAGCCGCGGGGGTAGCGGCGGCCGAGGCCGACGGCGCGCACCGCGGGGGAGCCGGGCTCGGGTACCTGGTTCGTGTTCATGACGCCGACGCTAGGAAGGCCGTACGGCCAGGGGCATCGGTGGAAGGTCGGCGAGAGCGCGGACCTTCGGCGAGGGATGCACGGGCGCGCGCTGACCAAAGTATGGGTTCCGCCGACGAAGGTACGGGGCGTACGGGCGAGAGTACGACTGTACGATTTGCCCCGATTGGGTCGAGTAACGTGTTGGCCCATGTCCCGAACCTCGCGCGAGCGGTCCGTCGACCTTGCCGTCGTGCTCTTCGCCGCCGGCCTGTCGTTCGCGCTCGCCGCGGCCGCCAGCAACCCGCTGCTCATGTTCCCGCGCATGCCCGTGGGCACCGGCCTGCTGCGCCCGGTCGAGGCCCTGATCCGGGTCCCCTTCTACGGCACCGGTCCCTTCGTCGGCGTGTGCGGAGCCCTCGCGCTGTGGTGGCGGCGCCGCTTCCCCGTCGCCGTCGTCGCCGTCACCCTCGGGCTCGGGCTGATGTCGTCGGCGGTGACCGTCTCCGCGATGGTCGCGCTGTTCACCGTCGCGGCCCTGCGCCCCGTACGCACCACCACCTTCGTCGCGGTGGCGGCCGCCCTGCCCGTACCGCTGACGTGGCTGCTCTACGAGGCGCCCCGCACCGGGATCAACATCATGGGCATCCTGCTCATCGCCTGGACCCTGGTCGCACTCGCCGTCGGGTGGGGCCTGTTCGTACGGTCGCGGCGGATGCTGGTCGCCTCGCTGACCGAGCGGGCGCGGCGGGCCGAGGAGGAGGCGGCCCGCCGGGCACTGGAGGCGCAGCTGCGGGCCCGCGAGGACATCGCGCGCGAGATGCACGACGTACTGGCGCACCGGCTGTCGCTGCTGAGCGTTCACGCCGGGGCCCTGGAGTTCAACAGGTCCCCGGACCCGGCCGACGTCGGCCGGGCGGCCGGCGTGATCCGGGACAACGCCCACCAGGCGCTGGAGGACCTGCGGATGGTCATCGGCGTGCTGCGCACACCCGCGAGCGAGCCGGGCGCCGGCGACCGCCCGGGGGACGACCTGGCGGAGGGGCCGGCCGAGGCGCCCCAGCCCGTCCTCGTGGACCTCGAACGACTCGCGCGGGAGTCCCGCGCCGCCGGTATGCGGCTGCGGCTGGACGTACGCGTCGACGACCCCGGCGCGGTACCGGACCTCGCGGGCCGCACCGTCTACCGCATCGTCCAGGAGGCGCTGACCAACGCCCGCAAGCACGCCCCGGGCGCCACCGTCCGCGTGGAGGTGAACGGCGAGCCCGGCAGCGGCGTCGACGTCATCGTCCGCAACCCGGTCCCGGTACGCCCCGCGCCTTCCGGATCCGCGATCCCGATCCCGACCCCGGGCCAGACCCCGACCCCGATCCCGGGCTCCGGGCAGGGGCTCATCGGCCTGGCCGAGCGGGCGTCGCTGGCCGGAGGCCAGCTGCGCCACGGCCCGGCCGGCGGGGACTACCTCGTGCAGGCCTGGCTACCGTGGTCGGCATGATCCGGGTACTCCTCGCCGACGACGATCCGCTGGTGCGGATGGGGCTGCGGCTGATGTTCGGCAGCGTCGACGACATCGCCATCGTGGCGGAGGCCGCCGACGGCGAGCAGGCCGTCGCCCTCGCCCGCGAACACGCACCCGACGTCGTGCTGCTTGACATCCGGATGCCCGTGATGGACGGGCTAGCGGCGACTCCCGCGCTGCGGTCCCTGCCCACCCCGCCCGCGATCGTCATCCTGACGACCTTCAACCCCGACGAGTACGTCGTACGGGCGCTGCGCGCCGGGGCGGCCGGGTTCCTGCTGAAGGACACCCCGCCGGCGGACATCATGGCCGCCGTACGCCGTGTGGCGGCCGGCGAACCCGTCCTGTCCCCGGCCGTGACCCAGCAGCTCATCGCCCGGGTGGCGGGCCCCTCGGCCGAGGCGGCCGAGGCAGCCGGCTCCCGGGCGGGGGCGCGGGCCCGGCTGGAGCGGCTGGCCGCGCGCGAGTACGACGTCGCGCTCGCCGTCGGGCAGGGGCGCACCAACGCCGAGATCGCCGCCCAGCTCTACATGAGCGTGCCCACGGTCAAGGCCCACGTGTCGAGCATCCTGGCCAAGCTCGACGTGACCAACCGCGTGCAGGTCGCCCTGATCGTCCACGAAGCGGGCCCGGGCCGGCCGCCCGCCCGGGGCCAGGGTGCCTAGGGCACGACCTTGCCGACGCCGCCCAGGGCCTGGGCGGCACGCTGGTCGATCTGCCACAGCTGGCCAGCGGTGTTGCTGACGTAGATCCAGCCGTTGACGGTGTCCAGCGCGAGGCCCGCGCACGTCCCCAGGCCGGTGGCCACCACGCGCTGCGCGCCGTCCGCGAGGGTGATCTCGTACAGACGCCCGTTCAGGTGGTCGATGGTGTAGGCACGGCCGGCGCCGTCCAGGGCCACGCGGATGGTGCTCGCCCCGGGAAGGTTGGTCACGACGCGGTGCGTGCGGGCGGCAAGGTCGACCTCGTACAGGTGGCCGCCGTGGTCCTTCCGGCCGATGTACGCCTTGCCCTGCCCGTCCAGCGCCACTCCGCCGATGCCCTGCCCCAGGCCGGTGACGATCGGGCGCTTCTGTCCGCCCGGCAGGTCGACGGCGATCAGCTGCCCGTCGGACCAGCTCGCGACGTAGGCCTTGCCCGCCGCGTCGAGCGCGACTCCGTACGCGCCCACCACGTCGGCGATCTTGCGGGACGTTCCGGCGGCCAGGTCCACGGCGAGCACGCGCCCACCGCTGTAGTCGGTGGTGTAGGCCGTGCCCTGGCCGTCCAACTGGACTTCGCCGATGTCGCCCAGGGCGCCGGCGGCCGTGCGCTGGGCGCCGGTGTCGACCTTCACCGCGGACAGCTTCAGGCCGCCCCGGTCGGCGGCGTACGCCGTGTTCAGCGACGGGTCGACCGCCAAACCCTCGGACGTTCCCAGACCCGTCGTGATGAGGGCGTAGCCCCTCCTGTTGGCGATGAGCTTCGACAGGTCTTCGAGCTTCGGCATGTCTTCGTCGCCGATGCTCACCTTCGGCGGTCCGAACGCCTTCGTGGTCGCCGCGGCCATGCCGGACGCGGAACCGGGGTTCTCGGAGACCTGGCGCTGCGCGGCGGCCGTGCCCTGGGCGTTCTGGAAGAGCGGGCCCAGGAAACCCATGACGTCGAACGCCCCGTGCGCGGTCTGGCGCACGAGCCACGGGTCGCGCTCGCTCTCCAGCTTGCGCACGGCCTCCGAGACGTCACCGGCGCCCGGAGTGTCTTCGTTGAGTGCCTGAGCGGACTTGTCGGCGGAACCGGCCTCGTCTCCGCCGTTTTCGAAAATGTTCTTGAAGGACATGGGTTTCCCTCCCGACCCCTTCTAGAGGGGCTTCTTCTGATTCTGGTAGTCGAGCACTTCCGGCTGGAAAACCCTGTGTTCTCCGGTACGGACCGCGACGATCTCGGCCGTCCCCTTCTGCATGAACCGCTTTCCTTCGTCGGCCAGGTCGAAGTGGCCGGCATTCAAGGAGGACTCGCCGAGTTTCCACGCGATGACCCGGGAGTACTTGGGGTCGGCGGCCTGCGGCGGAGTCTCCTTGACCGCCACCGGCTCGGGGTAATACAAAGCGACCCAGCCGCCGAAGGTGACGGGGAACTCATAGTCGAACTGGCGGATCTGACGCCGCGTCGTGGCCATGACGTCCGCCCGGCTCATGATTTCGAAGCTGACCGACGACTGGTGCTTCCATTCGGTGGTCAGCGAACCACTGACGGAACCGGTGATCCCGAGCAGGAGCTCTCCCCACAACTCCCCGGTGCCGGTGACGGAACTCATGGAGGTGGTGTTGCTCGTCGCCTCCGTCTGGGTCTCCGTGTTGACACCCTGGTTGTCCTTGCTGTTGAGCAGGGTGGTCTTCTGGTACTGCTTCATCTCCATGCTCTTCTGGAGCTGCTGCTGGAGCGATGCGATGGACTTCGCCCCGAAGGTGAGCTTCACCTCCCCCTGGAGCGACCAGCTGATCGTGTTCGAAATCGAGAACTCGACCGTGTCCGTCACGGTGATCTTGATCGGGTCGGTGCCGTTGACATACGTCTGCTTGGAGATCATGTCGGGAGGGGGCTGCTGGATGTCGCTCCGTTCTTCGACGACCGGTACGCCGACATTCATGTAGGCGCGCCAGCCGCGCTCTTGCGCGGTCGCCTCCTCCAACGGGAAACCGCCGTAGCGCACCTTGTTCAGGGAGAAACCGATCGGGTCGATCTGCTTCCCCCCTGCCTGGGGGGTCCGCTTGAGTACGTTCCGCAGTTGGTTCCGCTGCAGGATCCCGGCGGCCTTGGCGGCGATTTCGAGTTCCTCTTGATTCCGCGTGGTCATCGGGTGACGCATGAACACGTCGTTGATGTAGGCCGTTCCCACATCGTTCCTTGCGCTGGCATTTCCCATGCTCTTCAGACCTCCCCGCCTCGTAGACCGGTGACGCTACGCATCCGGCGGCGAATGATCACCGGGCCGAACTCGCCACCAGGTGAGTACCGGACAGATGCCGCTGACCAGGCGCTTGATCACGTGCGGGCGGGCGCGTTCCCGGGTCGGTCCGCCGCCCCCGGGGACATCGTTCCTTGATCTTGGGGGCCAAGATCCACAAGTGCGGTGCCGCGGCGGTCCGTCACGGCCGGGCGCGCGAGGTGTCCGGATATGCGGTCCTGTGCCTGTCGGCGCTGCCGGGCCCGCCCCATCCGGCTCGAACTGACCTCGACCGAGTGTTCGACTCCGTCGCGCGACGCAGCTGGTGCGTCTAGAGGAGGCCGTGGTCGCGGGCGTAGATGGCGGCGTGGGTGCGGTCGCGCAGGCCCAGGCGGGACAGGACGCGGGAGATGTGGTTCTTGACCGTGCCCTCGCTGAGGAAGAGCCGGCCCGCGATCTCGCGGTTGGTCGAGCCCTGGGCGATCAGGCGCAGTACGTCGGTCTCGCGCTCGGTGAGGGCCGCGAGGCCGGGCCGCCCCTCCCGGCCCGTTGGAGTGGTCGGCGGGGGCGGGGCGCCGGCCTCCGCGGGTGCCGGGCGGGCGAGCCCGACGGCCAGGCGGCGGGCCACGGCGGCGTCGAGCTGGGCCACGCCGGCGTGTGCCAGGCGTACGGCTGCGGCCAGTTCGGCCGAGGGCAGGTTCTTGAGGAGGTAGCCGATGGCGCCCGCTGCCAGGGCCTGGGCCACGTACTCCTCGTCGTCGAAGGTCGTCAGCATGATCACTCGGCAGGCGGGGGCGCGCCCGGCCAGTACGCCGACGGCGGTCACTCCGTCCATGACGGGCATTCTGACGTCCATGAGGATCACGTCGGGGTGGTGGGCGACGGCCGCCTCGACCGCCTGACGGCCGTCCGACACCGCTGCGACCACGGTGATGCCGGGCTGGATGCCGAGCAGGGAGGCGATCCCCTCCCGGACGAGCTGCTGGTCGTCCACGACCAGGACGCGCACCGGCCCGGTCCCGGCCTCCGCCGTCATCGGGTGACCTCCAGCCCGATTACGGGGACGGCGGCGGGGACGGGAACGCGGGGCACCGTCACCGTGACCACGGTGCCGCCGCCCGGTGCCGCCTCGACCCGGACCCGGCCGCCGAGGAGGGCCAGGCGTTCGCGCATCGCGCGCAGGCCGAATCCGGCCCGGCCCGTAGCCGTATCCGTATCCCCCGGGTCGGCGGTGAAGCCACATCCGTCGTCGGCGACCACCAGCCGGGCCTCGTCGTCGCCGAACACCGCCGACAGCCGGACCCGGGTGGCGCCCGCGTGCCGGCGTACGTTGGTGAGTCCCTCCTGCGCCGCGCGGTACAAGGCGGTGAGCGCTTCGGCCCGGTGGCCGTGCTCGTCCCCGGACAGGCTGAGCGTGACCGCGGGCGGTCCGCCGTCCACGTGGTGGACCAGGTCGGCGAGCGCGGTGGACAGGGAGAAGTCCGTGTCCTCGTCGCGCATCGCCCGGACCGACTGCCGGACTTCGTCGAGGGCCCGGCCCGCGGACCGGCGGGCGTCGGCCACGGCCTGCCGGGCGGTCGCCGCGTCGGTCTCCTGGAAGGCGGACGCCTTCTCCAACTGGATGGCGATCGCCGTGAGGTGGTGGCCGAGGCCGTCGTGGAACTCGCGGGCGAGCCTGTTGCGTTCCCGCACGGTCGAGAGCTGGGCGACCCGCGCGGCGTACGCGGTCAGTTGCGTGTGCGAGTCCCGCAGTTCGGCCAGGGCCTGTTCGAGCCGCCGGCGCGCCTCCTGCTCCCCCACGGCGACGGTGGCCATCGCGACGGCGAGAACGAGAGCCAGGCCGGACATCAGCACGTCGGTGACGTCGCCGGGGTGGACGTACCACTCCGGGACCCTGAGGGTGTTCCCCGCCAGGACCACCGCGCCGCACGCCACGCTCAGGGCGATCGCGGCCCGGCGGCCGAAGGCGAAGTAGGCCGTGAGGGGCACCAGGACGAACAGCGCCCGCGACACCCCGGATACGTCCAGGGCGCACGCGGTGCCGTACAGCGCGAGACGTGCCACGAGCAGGACGAGGGCGGGGCGGACCGGTGTGCTCCGCGGGTGGCGGTGCCGCTCGGCCCGGTCGAGCACCGCCAGGGTCAGCAGGCACGCGGTGAATCCGGCGAGCGCGAGCGGGTCGGCGGGCGGGGCCGCCACCGCTGCTCCGTAGAGTCCGCCGGCCAGGACGACCGCGTGGAGGAGGGGCGGCAGCCACGACAGGGGCCGCGCGGGCCCGGTGGCCGGGGTCAGCGACGCGGTCATCGGTTGCCTCTCGTGGGCTGCGGGCGCCGGGCGCTGGGCCCTGGATTTGGTGGGATGTGGGACCTGGACTGCGTCGAACGATACGCGCGGGAGGCGCCGGAGCGGCTCCCGGTGCGGGAGGTCGTGACGACCTTGGCCAGAGGTCATGTGCCGTTCGGACGTGCCCACTTCCGCTGTGTGGCCGCTCGGCATCTGGGGGACGGTGCCCCGGCCTTCCTAGCCTCGGCACTGTTCAGCAGATCACCCGATGAGCAGACAGGAATGCCCGTGATGAGAACTGCCCGACCGATCGCCGCCGTCGCCGCCGCGCTGTTGGCCGCGACACTGGCCTCGACCCATGCCAGCGCGACCCCGCAGGCCCCGTCGTGCACGGCGCGCGTCCCCGGCGCCGAGTACGTCGTCGGCGCCTGCCTGGCCGACCTGACCACGGCCGGAACGGTGGCCTCCGGACACACCGACCCGGCCGACTGGGCCGGGCTCGAAGCCCCCGGCTCGGTCAACCCGTCGGGGGTCAAGGGGATCCAGCTCGACGGCTACTTCCCCGACTCCTCCACCGGCAACACCAACCACGGCTGGAACCACGACAGTCAGTTCGTGATCCGGCTCCCCGACCACTGGAACGGCGGGCTCGTCGTCGCCGGACCGCCCGGGGTCCGCGAGCAGTACGCCAACGACCGGCTGATCGCGGACCACGTGCTCGCGCAGGGCTACGCGTACGCGGCCACCGACAAGGGCAACACCGGGGCGCGGATCTACACCGACGGACGGCGCCCCGGCGACGCCGTCGCCGAATGGCACGACCGGGTGACCCAGTTGGCCGTGGCCGCCCGGCGGACCGTGTCGCGGCACTACGGCCGCACGCCCGCGAGCACGTACATGGCGGGCGCGTCGGCCGGCGGCTACCTGGTGCGGTGGCAGCTGGAGAACCACCCGGAGCTGTACACGGGCGGCGTGGAGCTGCACGGTCTGCTGCTGACCTCCGACAGCCCCAACATCCTGGACACCGCCCCCGCCGCGCTGCGCGCCTATCCGCGCTACGTCGCCGGGGAGCCGGGCGCCGCCCAGGAGATGTACGCCGCCGGGTATCCGGTGGGCTCCGAACCGATGTGGGAATGGCACTACCGCAACCAGTGGGACGCGCTCCAGCGGATCATGCGCGAGGAGATCGACCCGGGCTACGACGGCGACCGGGAGGCCGGGACCCCGTTCTGCCCGGCCGGTGTGCAGAAGGGGTGCGACACCGACTACGTGTACGGCGACCGGCCGGAGCGCGTCCACCGCACGGTCGAGCGGCTGTCCCTGACCGGCCGGATCCAGCGCCCGCTGATCACCCTCCAGGGCACCCTCGACACGCTCCTGCCGATCTCCAGGAGCGGTGACGCCTACGCGCGGATGGTCGACGGCTCCGGGCGCGGCGATCTGCACCGCTACTACCGGGTCGCCGGCGGCACCCACTCCGACGGCCTGTTCGCGTCCTTCCCCGCCCTCGTCCGGCCGATGTCGCCGTGCCTGAGGACGGCCTTTGACGCGCTGGCGGCCTGGACGGGGCCGGGCGTCACCCCGCCGGTGAGCCACACGGTGCCGCAGCCGCCGGCCGGGAGCGACACCGTCAACGCCTGCTCCCTGTGAGGCAGCGCGCCTGCGGCGAACGGGCCCCCGACCGGTCCGCGGGCGCGCATACTCGGAGCATGGCCGACACCACCACAGTCGAGGTCGACACCGATGTGTACGACCGGCTCGCCGCTCTGGCCGCGGACCGCGGACTGAGCCTGCGCGCGTACCTGGCGGAACTCACCGCCGCCCAGGAGAACGGGGCCGCGCTCGCCCGCGCCGCCCGCGCCTTCGAGAAGGCGCTGGAGCGGCCCGGCTTCCGCGAGGGGTTCGCGCGCGACTTCGGCGGGCTGGCGGCACGGCCTAGGTGATCAGGCGGGTGGCCGTCCGCCGCTCGGTTCCACGATGCGTCCCGCGTCGAGGACGGCGGTACGGTCGGCCAGCGCAGCGGCGGCCGCGAGGTCGTGGGTGATGAACACCAGGGCGAGTTCGGTCCGTTCCCGCAGCCCGGCGAGCAGTTCGAGCATGGCGCCGCGGGTGGTGGGGTCGAGGCCCGAGGTGATCTCGTCGCAGACGAGGACCCGCGGCCGCGCCAGGAGGGCCCGGGCGAGGGCGGCGCGCTGGAGTTCCCCGCCGGACAGGGCCCCCGGGCGGCGGCCGGCCGAGCTCGCGCCCAGGCCGAGTGCCTCCATCGTCCGGGCGGCCTCCTCCCGTGCGGCCCGCGGATCGGCGCCGCGCAGCCGGACGGCCGTACGGGCCACCTGGTCGAGGACCGGCCGGTGTTCGTCGAAGGCCGCCTTCGCGTCCTGGAACACGTACTGCACGGCCGCCAGTTGCGTCCGGCCGCGGGCGCGCAGACTGTTCGGCAGGGGTTCGCCGTCGAGCAGGATCCGTCCCCGGTGGTCGGCGTGCAGCCCCGCCAGGCATCTCCCCAGGGTGGTCTTGCCGCTGCCGGAGCGGCCGACCAGCGCCAGGCACTCCCCCGCCGCGACCGACAGCGTGACGTCGTGCAGTACGTCGACGGCGCCGCGCGCGGTGCGGTGCCGGGCGGTCAGGGCCCGCGCCTCCAGGACCACGGGCCCGGCCGGGCGGCGCGGCCCCCGCCCGCCGGGGGCGAGCTCCGCCGCCGGATCGCCGAGCACGGCGCGCGCCGTTCCGCGGTGCACGATCCGGCCCGCGCGCATCACGACGACCTCGTCGGCCAACCGGCGCACCACGTCCATGTCGTGGCTGAGCAGGACGACGGCGATGCCCCGCCCCGCGAGGGCCGCCAGCTCCGTCACGATGCCCTGCTTGGTGAGCACGTCCTGCCCGGTCGTGGGTTCGTCGGCGACGATGACCTCGGCGCCCAGGAGCAGGGCCTGCGCCAGTACCACGCGCTGCTGCTGGCCGCCGGACAGCTGGTGGGGGAACCGGCGCAGGACCTCCGCGGGGTCCGGGAGCTGCGCCAGGCCCAGGGCCTCGTGGACACGCCGGCGGATCTCCCGGCGGCCGCCTCCCCGGCGCGCCGCGATGTCGCGCAGCAGGGCGCCGACGCGCCGGGCCGGGTTGAGTACGGCGGCCGGGTGCTGCGGTACGTAGCCGACCGCGCCCGGCCGCGTCCGCACGGTGCCCTCGACGCGTGCGCCCGGTGGGTACTCGCCGAGGAGTGCGAGGCCCGTGGTGGTCTTGCCGCTGCCGGAGGGGCCGATGACGGCGGTGACCCGGCCGGCGCGGGCGGTGAGGCTCACGCCGTCGACGATGGCCCGGCCGCCGACCTCCACCCGAAGGCCCCGTACCTCTGCGACGGCGGTCATGTCCGTGTTCCCTTCCGGCGGCCGCCCAGTTGCAGAGCCGCGTCGAACAGCAGGTTGGCGCCCATCGACAGCGCCGCGATGAGCAGGGCGGGCACCACCACGGCCCACGGCTGGAGGAACAGCCCGGTGCGGTTGCGGTCGACCATCACCGCCCAGTCGGCGGCGTCCGGTTCGACGCCGACGCCGAGGAACGCGGCCGTGGCCACCAGGTACAGGGCTCCGGTCAGGCGGATCCCGGCGTCCGCGGCGAGGGTGCGCCGCAGGGAGCGGGCCACGTAGCCCAGGGCGGTGCGCCACCAGGACTCGCCCTGCATGCGCAGCGCTTCGACGGCGGGCCGGGAGGCGACCTCGACCGCCGCCGCGTGCACGACGCGCGCCGCGTCGGGTACGGCGGCCAGCCCGACCAGAGCGGTCAGCCCCACGGGGCCGGGCCTGAACGTGGCCGCGACGAGCAGCACCAGGAGCAGTGAGGGTACGGCGATCAGCACGTCCAGCGGTCTCATCAGCGCCTCCTGCAGCCAGGTCCGGCGGGTCAGTGCGGCGGCGAGCCCGACCGGCAGGGCGAGGAGGTAGGCGAGCAGGGTCGCGCCGAGTGCCACGAGCACCACGGACCTGCCGCCGAGCAGTACCTGGCGCCAGACGTCGCGGCCGCTGAAGTCGGTTCCGAGCCAGTGGTCCCGGTCCAGGGAGAAGGAGACGGACCTCGGACCGGCGGAGCCCGCGACCAGTGGTCCGAGGAGGGCGAGCAGCAGGGGCAGGCACACGACCGCGATGCCGAGGGCGTAGCGCGCCGGGGGGAGTTTCACGCGGCCGCCTCCGAGCGGGGTGCGAAGCGGCGTGCGACGAGGTCGGCGCCGAGGTTGGCCAGGACGGTGACGACGCCGAAGACCACCGCCATGCCCTGGACGACCGGTACGTCGCGGGCGGCGACGGCCTCGATGAGCACGGTGCCGAGGCCGGGGACGACGAAGAGGGCCTCGACGACGATCACTCCGCTCAGCAGCCAGTCGCAGGTGCGCGCCAGTTGCTGGGCGGCGGGTGCCAGGGCGCCGGGCAGGGCGTGGGCCCAGCGGATGCGGGAGCCGGACAGTCCGTAGCGGCGGGCCTGGGCGACGTACGGGGAGGCCAACGCCTCGATCATCCCGGCGCGCACCAGACGGCTGAGGGTGCACACCGGCCGGGCCGTCAGGACGAGGACGGGCAGGATCAGGACCTCGGGCCGCGCGAGGGGGTCGGCGGCGACCGCGGTGGCCGGGAGCCAGCCCAGGTGCAGGGCGAACAGCGCGGCCAGCAGCACACCGAGGGCGAACTCCGGTACGGCGTGCACGGCCAGGGTCACGGCGCTGATGGTCCGGTCCACGACGCCGCCCTCCCGCCGGGCGGCGAGCACGCCGAGGCCGACGGAGAGCGGGACCAGCACGGTGAGCGTGGCGGCGGCCAGGAGCAGGGTGGGGCCGAGGCCCTCCGCGAGGTAGCCGGTGACGGGCCGTCCGGTGACCAGGGAGGTGCCGAGGTCGCCGTGGAGCAGGCCGGTGACCCACTCCAGGAGCCGCTCGGCGGCGGGCCGGTCCAGCCGCATGGCCTCGCGGATGCGGGCGATGCGCTCGGGGTCGGGCTGGTCGCCGGCGAGCGCGACGGCCGCGTCACCGGGCAGCGCCTCGGTGAGGGCGAAGATCAGCAGGACGACGGCCGCCGTCTGCCCCAGCCCGAGGAGCAGACGGCGGCCGATCCAGGGGAGGCCGCCCGTCACGCGAGCCAGATCTTGTCGAAGCGCGCCCAGTCGAGGGTGTTGGCGGGGGCCGTCTCGGAAACCCCGCGCACCCTGGGTGCGGTGGCGACGATCCAGTCGGCGAACCCCCAGATCAGGAAGCCTCCTTCGTCGTAGAGGCGGCGCTGCATCCGCTCGTAGAGGGCGGTGCGCTCCTTCTCGTCGCGGGTGGACTGGGCCTGCTGGTACAGGTCGTCGAAGTCCTTGTGCTGCCACTTGGTGGCGTTGGTGGTGGAGCCGGTGAGCAGCCGCTGGGAGACGTGGGACTCGATGGGCATGGCGCCGGAACGGTAGGAGGCGAAGGTTCCGGAGGACAGGATGTCCTTCCAGTAGGTCTCCTTGTTGCCGACCTTGACCTCGACGGTGACTCCGGCCTTGGCCGCCTGCTCCTTGAAGATGCCGGCGGCCTCGATGAAGCCGGTGGCGGCGGGCGCGGTGTCGAGGGTGACCTTGAGCCCTTCGGCGCCGGCCTCCTTCAGGAGGGCCCGGGCCCGCTCCAGGTCCTGGGCGCGCTGCGGCAGGCCGCCCGCGTAGTGCCGGCAGCCCTTGCCGAAGAGGTCGTTGCCGATCTCCCCGGCTCCGGAGAGCGCGCCGTCGACGAGCTCCTGGCGGTCGGCGATGAGGAAGAAGGCCTGGCGGACGCGCTTGTCGTCGAAGGGCGCCCGGTCGGTCTTCATGACGAAGCCCTGCATGGCGCTGCCCGGCAGCCGTACGACGTCGATCCGGCCCTTGCCCTCGTGGGCGCGGGCCGTGGCCGGGTTCAGTTCGTGGGCGTACTCGACCTGCCCGCCCAGCAGGGCGCTCACCCGGGCGGACTCCTCGCCCGCGATGACGAATTCGAGTTCGTCGAGGTGCGGGGCCCCCTCCCAGTAGGCCGGGTTGCGCTTGACGAGGAGGCTGCTGCCCGGCTTGAAGGAGACGAAGGTGAAGGGGCCGGATCCCACGGGCCGGTCGAAGTCGGTGGTGTCCTTGGGGACGATGTACGCGCCGAACGCAGCGAGCGTGTTGGGGAATTCGGCGTACGGGCGCTTGAGCCTGAACTCGACGGTGGAGGCGTCCACGGCGCGGCTCGCGGCGAGGTCGATGGGCTCCAGCGAGGCCTTGGCGCGGAAGGTGCCCTTCGGGTCGGCGATCCTGCGGTAGCTGTGGAGCACGTCCTCGGCGGTGACGGGCCGGCCGTCGTGGAAGGCGGCCGTGCGCAGGGTGATCCGCCAGGTGTCGAGGGTGTCGTTCGGCTCCCAGCGGGCGGCGAGGCGGGGCACGGGGGCGAGGTCGGCGCCGAAGTCGGCGAGCTTGTCGAAGAGGGCCTTGGCGCGGGCGGCGTCGACGAACAGGTTGGCCGCGTGGGGGTCGAGGGTCTCGGCCGCGCCGCCGCCCGCGAAGGCGGCGCGCAGCCGGCCGCCGCGCTTGGGGGCGCCGACCGCGGCGTTCTCGGCGTCCGGGGTGGTGGCGCCCGTGCCGCAGGCCGCGGTGAAGGCGAGGGCGGTGGCGGTGGCGCCCGTGGCGATGAGGAAGCCCCTGCGGGCGAGGCTGGAGCGGGCGTCGTTCATGGGGTGGTGTCTCCGTTGCTGGGGTGGGGTGTCAGGGGGGTGGGGGGGGGGGGGGGGCGGGGAGTCCGGAAAAAACCACCCCCCCCCCCCCCCCCAAAAAGCCTCCGTCTTTCTCT
>NZ_JBVIFS010000018.1:133287-167242 GCF_055571215.1 Streptomyces sp. NPDC030995 | reverse complement strand
GATTCATCTCGCCGCGGACCGCAGGTGCCGTCCGCTCGCGTTGGTCCTGACCGCCGGGCAGGCCGGGGACAGCCCGCAGTTCGTTCCCGTGCTCGAGAAGGTGAGAGTCCGCCTGCCCGTCGGCCGTCCCCGCTCGAGGCCCGGTGCGGTCGCCGCGGATAAGGCCTACTCGTCCCGCGGCAACCGCTCCTACCTGCGCAGACGCGGTATCAAGGCAGTCATCCCGGAAAAGCGGGACCAGGCCGCCAACCGCAAGAAGAAGGGCGCACGAGGCGGCCGACCCGTGAGCCACGACGCCGACCTCTACAAGGAACGGAACACGGTTGAGCGCCTGATCAACAAGCTGAAGGCCTGGCGAGGCATCGCCACCCGATACGACAAGACCCCGGACAGCTACCTCGCCGGCCTCCACCTCCGCGCCTCAATGATCTGGGTCGACGACCTACTGAAGACCGCCGAATGATCACGACATCACACAGGCCCTAGCCCCAGCTAGTGCTGTGACCGAGATGGTTCACCGGGTTGCGGCTCGCGGTGGTGGTTGCCGTGCCGGTTGGATGTGAACCGACAAGCCGTCCGACAGGTGGAGGCGTGGTGGCAGAGCCCGTTCGAGTCCGAAGGCTGACCGATCAGGAAGGGCAGCGGTTACAGCAGATCGTGCGCCGGGGCAGCACCAGCTCGGTGCGCTACCGGCGCGCGATGATGCTGCTCGCCTCGGCCGGCGGGAACCGCGTGCCGGTCATCGCCCAGCTGGTCCAAGCCGACGAGGACACAGTCCGCGACGTGATCCACCGGTTCAACGAGATCGGGCTGGCCTGCTTGGACCCTCAGTGGGCGGGAGGCCGTCCCCGCCTGCTCAGCCATGACGACGAGGACTTCGTCGTGGCGACGGCCACCACCCGCCCGGCCAAGCTCGGCCAGCCCTTCACCCGCTGGTCCCTGCGCAAGCTCGTCGCCTACCTGCGCAAGGTTCACGGCCGGGTGATCCGCATCGGCCGCGAGGCCCTGCGCTGCCTGCTTGCCCGCCGCGGCATCACCTTCCAGCGGACCAAGACCTGGAAGGAGTCCACCGACCCCGAGCGCGACGCCAAGCTGGACCGCATCGAGCACGTCCTGGAGCACTTCCCCGACCGTGTCTTCGCCTTCGACGAGTTCGGGCCGCTCGGCATCCGCCCCACCGGCGGGTCCTGCTGGGCCGAAATCGGCCGCCCCGACCGGATCCCGGCGACCTACCACCGCACCCACGGCGTCACCTACTTCCACGGCTGCTACTCCATCCGCGACGACACCCTGTGGGGCGTCAACCGCCGCCACAAGGGAGCCGCCAACACGTGGGCGGCCCTGAAGTCGATCCGCGTCGCCCGCCCGGACGGCGCCCGAACTACGTGATCATGGACAACCTGTCCGCCCACAGGGGCACCAAGATCCGCGCCTGGGCGCGGAAGAACCGGGTCGGGCTGTGCTTCACTCCGACGAACGCTTCCTGGGCCAACCCGATCGAGGCCCACTTCGGGCCGCTGCGACAGTTCACCCTGGCCAACTCCCACCACCCCAACCACACCGTCCAGACCCGGGCCCTGCACGCCTACCTGCGCTGGCGAAACGCCAACGCGCGGCACCCTGATGTGCTGGGCGCCCAGCGCAAAGAGCGCGCCCGGATCCGCAGTGAGAAAGGTATCCGCTGGGGCGGACGCCCCCTCGCCGACGCGGCATGACCGGATCAGTGTGTCCGGTCCGCGGGGGCGCGGTTCACCATGCACCGTCCGGTGTCCAGCGCAGAGTCATGTCGGGCAGGTTCTCCATGTTCCGGTGGCCATCGCTGGTGTCGAGGACTGTGAAGCCGTGGAGCTCGTAGAACGCGCGGGCATCGGCGTTCTGCTGGAAGACGTGCAGGGACACCCCGTCAGGGCTGTGCCGTCTGACCTCGTCGAGCAGGAGCGTGCCGATGCCCTGGCGGCGGACATCCGGTCGCAGATAGAGGTGTTCGAGCATGTCCCCCTCAAGGGCGGCATAGCCGAGGATCTCTCCATCGCGCACCGCCACCCACGTCCGGCATGACGTGAGCAGGACATCCTCGACCCATCGGGCGACCTGGTCGTGGCTGCGCTTCTGCGGAGGCAGGTAAGGCATCGTCGCCACCCGAGAGGTCATGTGGATACGTGCGATCGACGCCGCGTCTGCCACGCGCGCGAAACGAATCTCAGTTTTGCCAACATCACTCACGGCGGAAACCTACTGCGCCAGCCGAAACACAAGCCAGCGGATAACCCGGTGAACCATCCCGGTCACAGCGCTAGACCGCACGGTCCGGCGGACCGCGGCCGCTCAGCGCAGTACGGCCGCCAGCAGGTCGGCGCCCAGCGCCGTCAGGTCGGGCAGGTTGAGGGTGTACCGGACGTAACGACCGTGCCGCCGGGCCGTGAGCAGGCCCGCGCGGCGCAGGACGGCGAGGTGGCGGGACACCTCCGGGGGTGAGAGCTCCCAGGTGTGGGCCAGCTCACCGGTGGTGTGCGGGCCGCGGGCCAGGGTGCGCAGCAGCCGCATCCGTACGGGATGTGCGAGTGCCTCCAGCCGTAGGGTGACGGTTTCCAGCGATACCGGCTCTGCTGGGCCCTGCTCGGCCACGGGGTACTGCACCACCGGCTGCCACCCGGGTGCGTGGACCACCACCAGGTGCGGGCTGCCGAAGACGCTGGGGATGAAGGTGACCCCGGCGCCGTGGGCGGCCGTCGCCTTGTCCTGCAGCTTGTCCACGATGATGGAGTCGCCGTCCGGTGCCAGGGTGACCGCGCCGGAGACCGATGCGAGTGCCGCCCCGATGCCCTGCCGCTTCAGCAGGTCGTTCTTCCGGCGCAGGTCGGCGGCGAGCTGCACGGCGACGCCCGCCCAGGCGGCGTCGAAGAAGGCCTCGGCGCACTGTTCGAGGGTGTGTCGCACCCGTGCCCGCACAGCGGCCGGGTCCGCGAGCAGCCGTTCCGCGAAGGCCTCTTGCCGCGCGCCGCGGGCCTGGGCCAGGTCCAGGGCCCGCTCGCGCGCGGTCGCGTCGGTGAGCGGCGACGGCGCGGCGAAGTGGACCCGGTTGCCGCCGCACGTGGTGACGAGCGCGGCGGTCACATACGTTTCGTCGTCGATCCGGTCCACCTCGTCCAACTCCTCGGCGAGGGTGGGCCGAGGCCGGGCGGGGATCAGGAAGTCGGCTTGTGAGGAACGCCAGAGGAACTCCGCCTCCCGCAACCGCTCGGCCAGCTCCGGCCGCAGTCCGGCCCAGACGTCCCCGGCCCAGCCGGCGAGGTGCGGGTGATGCCCGGGTTCGGCCAGTACGTGCAGCATCGCGGTCAGCTCGGCCAGCGGGGAGGCGGCGAACCGCAGTCGCTCGGACGGCAGGCCGCTGATGTCGATCTTCAAGGTCACCCTTCATCATCACCGACCGGACGGCCGGCGACGGGGTCGGTTGACGGTGTCCGTCAACCGACGTGGCCGGCCCGGCGTCCGAACGCACCGTTGGCGCCATGCCAACCACCACCAAGATCCGGCCCCGCGCCCTCGTCCGTGCCTCCGGAGGCCCCCGCTACGCCGTCGCACTGGCCGTGGACGCGCTCGGCACCGGCCTGCTGCGGCCCTTCCTGCTGCTCTACGGAGTGACGGTGCTGAGGCTGTCCGCGCCGGCCACCGGCATCGCCATGACGGTCGGCGTCGTCGTGGGTCTGGTGTGCATGCCCGCGGTGGGCCGATGGCTGGACCGGGGCGCACGCAGCACGGTCGTGGCAGCGTCGATGCTGGTGCGGGTGCTGGGCGTGGCGCTGCTGCTGGCCACCCCGGCGGGGCACGTCTGGCTGTTCGCGACGGCGGCGCTCTTCCTCGGCATCGGCAACCAGGCATGGCCGGCCGCCCACGCGGCTCTCGTGGCCACGGTCGCCCACGGCCGGGAACGCGACGTCGCTCTCGCGGGAGGCCGCGCCCTGCGCAACGCCGGCCTGGGCGCGGGCGCGCTCCTCGCCACCGCATGCCTGGCGGGCGGCACCACGGCACTGCAGGCGCTGGCGGCCGTCACCGGGCTCGCCTATCTCACCGCGGCGGCCCTGGCGTGGTCGGTCCACGTACACGCGCATCCGGCCGCTACCCCGGCGGAGGACGGGGAGGCCGCGCCCGCACCCCGGATGCGCGCGCTGCTGGCCGCCAACGTGGTCTACGTCTTCTGCCTCAACGTGCCCGAAATCGCGCTCCCTCTGGTCCTGGTGACACAGTTGCACGCATCCCCGGTGTGGTCGGCAGCCATCTTCGTGGCCAACACGGTGCTGGTGGTCACCCTGCAGGTTCCGGTCACCGTCCTGATGTCCCGCTTCTCCCGGCGGGCCGTGCTGGCTCTCGCCGGTGTGGTACTCACCGCGTCCTACCTCGGCTTCCTCGCGGCCACCTCACTGCACGGCTGGGGTGCCCCGGCCGTCGCCGCGGTGTCCGTGGTCTGCACCATCGGCGAGATCATCTTTGCCGGCAGCGCCACGGCGCTCGTCACCACCCTCGCCCCGGCGCATGCCCTGGGACGCACCCTCGCCCGCTTCGAGCTCTCCACGGGGTTCGGCCTCGCCGTCTCCCCGGCCGTCATCACCACGCTCGCACCCCACGGCTCGACCGCCCTCTGGGGCAGCCTCGCCGCTGCGACGCTCCTGTCCGCCTCCGCCGTGGCCACCGAGAACAAGGCGACGTCCGGCACCACGTCCCGTGCCCCGTCCCTCAGGTGACGACGCTGCGGGGCCTCGCGGGCGGAGCGGTCCTTCGTACGCCCTAGTGCTGTGACCGGAAAGGTTCACCGGGTCACAGCACTAGCCGACGGGGCCCGAGCGGGCCCGGGCCCGGTCGCGGAACCACGCGCCCGCCCCCACCAGTACCGCCACCCCCACCCCGTACAGGGGCAGCCACAGGGTCGTCGTGGCCGCCAGGCACTCGGCAACGGCCTTACGGGCCTGGACGTCCTGGGCGAACGCCAGGGCGGCGCCGTCGCTGCCGGCGAGGCTCCCCAGCGCGGCCTCCGCCTGGAGGGCCTCGTACCTGCCCAGGAGCTCGCACTCGCTGCGCGTGGCCGGCATCGGGAACAGCCAGGCCCGGCGTTGCAGCAAGGGGGCGAGCGCGATCGCCACGCACAGGCCGACGACCAGCGCGTACGCGACCAGGCCGCGCATGTACGCCGAGCGGATGTCCGGCGTCCACGCCGCCCGCCGCTGGAAGGCGAGCATCACCGCAAGGAGCGTCACCCCGATGAACGTGGCGAACCACTGCCACGAGCCCTGGGCGAGCGCGAAGGTCAGCACCGCGGCGAGTCCGATGCCGATGACACCGGGAGCGGGAAGGTCGTCGCGCTCTGCGGCGGATGCCGGCCTCGGGGTCATAGGGGGGCTGGGAGCACTCACGGGCCTCTCCTGCAGGGGGGAGTCATCAGCATCCTCCACGGCACGCCGCAGCCCCGGGCGCCATGCCGTAGGGGCCCGGCGCGATGCGCCGACTGCCCACGACCTCGCCCATGGAGGCACCGGTGCACTACGAGCCGACGGGCTCGTGCTGCGACCGCAGCCGGTGCCACGGGCCGTACGGCCGCAGGCGTCAGCTCTCGACGCCGGTGGAGGTGTGGGCAGCGCCTACGGGTTTGGACTCGGGTGAGCCCCGCTGGCGCAGGTACACGGAGAGGATGACCATGGCGGCAACCGCCAGGAGCTCGGACTGCCAGTTCTGCAGGGTGCGGCTCCAGAAGTCCGGCAGCGTCAGGTACGTGCCCCAGCCGACAGGGTCCTGGAGCTGGCGCAGCCGCTGCTCGTCATAGGCCGCCGTACCCGAAACCGACTGGGCGAACCAGGACGCCACGAACAGGAACCCCATGACGAGGCCCAGCGAGCGCGAGTACAGCCGCTGCCTCCAGTCCTTCGTGCCGGCCCAGCGGGGCGACTCCTTCCGCGCGTGATCGCCCAGGCGCTGTTCCCGGTCCGACTCCGTACCGATCTTGTGCAGTTCCTTGGACTCGGGGGACCCCCGCTGGACCAGCCACACGGTGCCGAAGATGTAGAGGGAGAACTGCAGGAACTCCGACTGCCAGTTCTCGCTGACGTCCACGGCGAAGTCGGAGGTCGTCACGTACTCGCCCAGGCTGATCCGCTGGAGGCCGTCGACGGTGAGCTGGTCGTTGAACTCAGCGTGTCCGGCGATGGCCTGCGCGACCAGGACCAGCAGGAACGCGGTCCCGAAGGTCAGGGTGAGGCTGTTGTCCCGCCAGAACCCGCTGCGCCGCGGTGCCTCGTGCGGATCGTCATCGTCACTCATCGGTGCATCGCTCCGATCGCGATGAAGTATCCGAGTCCGCCCACCACCACGACGAGACAGGTCACGAAGAGGAAGCGCATCCTCAGCCGCCCTTCAGCGCACACTGGTAGGGCTGCTCCCCCTGGGGGGTACAGCCGGCCGCCACGACCTTCCATCCGCCCTTGAACTGCGACAGGAACAGCGTGTCGCCGTCGAGGCGCAGCATGGCTTGCCGTCCGTACACCTCGGTCGCGCGCACCGCTCTCGCCGTCGGCAGCTTCTGCGCCCCGATCGCCTCCGCGCACGTCTGCTGTTCGTCCTGCTCCAGTTGCCCGAGCGTTTCGGGCGCCAGCAGCCGGCAGGCCGCCTCGTGGTTTCCGGAGGCCAGGGCGCCTTCGAACCGCTCGCCGGCGGCCCGTGCCCCGTCCAGCCGGGCCGCGGATGCTCCGCACCCGCCGATGAGCACACCGACGGCACCTGCCCACAGGACGGCGCGAACGGCCCTCGCCGTCGCCGTCGCCCTCGCCCTGGCCGTCGCCGTCGCCCTCGGTGATCTCATCGGCGAACCCGCTCCGGACAGCAGGATCAGATTCACGCGACTTCTCCTCGCGCAGGGCACCACGGCAACGACATCTTCTACGTATGCCCGCGCACGCCCTCGAATCCGACCGGTTCCCCGCACTCCACCCGACCGGCCCCCCGCCGCAGGAAGCGGGGCCTACGTCGCGGGCCGCGCCGTTCCCCTCGCGCTCACCGCTCCATGCGGCGTTGGTCCGCCTCGCTCCAGGCCCGGGTGTCACGCGGCCGGACGTAAGGCTCGTCGCCCTCGGGCAGACCGCCGGCGATCGCCCGCTGACGACTCAGTTCCGCGTCGAACTCCAGCCCGAGGAGGATCGCGAGGTTGGTGATCCACAACCAGACCAGGAAGACGATCACGCCGGCGAGCGTGCCGTACGTCTTGTTGTACGAGCCGAAGTTCGCGGCGTAGAACGCGAAGCCGGCCGAGGCGACCATCCAGATGACCAGGGCCAGGAAACTGCCCGGGGTCACCCACTTGAATCCGCGGCCCTTGGCGTTCGGCGCCGCCCAGTACAAGAGCGCGATCATGATCGTGACGAGGAGGACCAGGACCGGCCACTTCGCGATCGACCACACCGTCAGCGCACTGTCACCGATCCCCAGGGCCGCACCGGCCTGCTGTGCCAGGCTGCCGGTGAAGACCACGATGAGCGCGCTGGCGCAGGCGAGCACCATCAGCGTGACGGTGAGTGCCAGGCGCAGCGGCAGCAGCACCTTCCACACCGGTCGGCCCTCGGGCATGTCGTAGACGGCGTTCGAGGAGCGGATGAACGCGGCGATGTAGCCGGAGGCCGACCACACCGCGACGACCAGGCCCACGATGGCCACCAGGGACCCGACATCGGCGTTGCCCTGTAGCTGCTGCACCGCGTTGGTGATCACGTCCCGGGCGGCGCCCGGAGTCAGGCTGCGCAGGTTGTCCAGGACCCTCTGCGTCGTCGACTCACCCGCGATGCCGAGCACGGACACCAGCACCAGCAGGGCCGGGAAGAGCGCCAGCACGCCGTAGTAGGTCAGCGCGGCGGCCCGGTCGGCCAGCTCGTCGTCCTTGAACTCCTTCAGCGTGCCGCGCAGCACTTTTTTCCAGGACCGCTCGGGCAGTTCGGAGAGCTGGTCCGGTGCCCGTTCCTCGACCTGCTCGTCGGGGCCCGCCTCGATCTGCCGGCCGCCGTCCACTCGCTCGGGTTCACCGCCATGGTCCCGCTTCGGTAGGTGCTTCATGTCCTGCGGCTTTCCAGTTCAGCGCCAGTCATGTCAAGGCACCCGATCCCACGTGTCCGGCGCAGCCCACAGCCGGGGGGACCGCCGACGCGGGACCGCTCGGTTCAGTCGGCGCTGCGGGCGTCGAAGGCAACGTCGTCCACGGCGCAGATGTGCGCGGACATGTTGCGGCTCATCATCCGCAGGGCCGCGTCGGCCAGGTCGGCGTCGATGGGAGCCGCCGCCGCTCCGCTCCGCTCCGCGCGGCGCGGCGCGGCGCGGCGCGGCGCGGCGCGGCGCGGCGCGGCGCGGCGAACGCCCACCGGCACGCCTGACCGCGGGCGGCAGGCCGCACGGCCCACGACCACCCGTGGCCGTGGGCCGGAGCCGGACGTGGCCTGTCCGTGGCTGTCCGTCGCCCCGCCCGGCTCCGGTAGCGCAAGATCGCGCCGCGGTCAGCGGTCGGTTCGGAGGGGTTTGGCACTTCCAGGACCGGGCAGGCGTCTGTCGCAGCCCCGCCCAGCGGGGCTGACCAGCTCTTCCGGGCCAGCCGTGCCCGTGGGGTCTGGACGCCCGGCGACGCCAGCGAGGGTGCGTCGCCGTCTCGATGCCCGGGCCCATTCGAGCCGCGAATGCGGCACGCGGACGGCCAAGGCCGACTATGTGTCGTCCGCAACCGTGGCAGTTCGCAGCCGCAGACCGGGCAGGACCAGGGGCTGACACGACGATATTATGTCTCATTCGACAGGTCGAGTAAGATATAATCCCGCCTTGACCCCCTGATCCGCACGCCGAAGGAGACCGCATGTCTCTACGCCACGCGGTGCTCGGCCTGCTCGCGGGCCACCCGGCGAGCGGCTACGAGCTGGCCAAGCACTTCCAGCGCACCCTCCCGCACATCTGGTACGCGCGAAACCACCAGCTGTACCCGGAGCTGAGCCGGCTGGCCGCCGACGGGCACGTCGAGGTGGGCGAGGAGGGCCCGCGCGGCCGGCGCGTCTACGAGATCAACGACAGCGGGCGCGAGGAACTGCGGCGCTGGCTCGTCGACGTGGACTCCGACCGCACCGCGCGCAGCGAGACCTACCTGCGGGCGTTCCTGCTGTCCGCCGCCCTTGGGCGGGACGACGCCCTGCTGGCACTCGACCGGGAGGTCGGCCACTGGCGGGCCGACCGGGACGAGATGCTCGCGCTGACGAAGCACATGGCCGATGACCCGGAGGCGGACGAGGCCCATCAGCTCGCGGTGAGCATGACCCTGCGCCTGTCGGAGGCCATGCTCGGCTGGGCCGACGAGGCCCGCGCGGCGATCGAGGCGCGGCCGCAGCCCTGACCTGGCCTCGGACCGGGATTTCGAGAGCCCTTCCATCGCTCGTCAAGCGTTCCTTGCCAGCCTCGGCGCCTGTGATCGGGAACGGAAGGCTCCCGGTTCCGACGAAGGCGAGGACGGATGTACGCGACGCGCCCCCTCCCCCCGGAGGGCGTCCGATGAGTGATCACCGGGCGCTCATACTCGACGAGGTCCGCAAGTACCACGCGGAGCAGGCCGGCGGTGGCAGCCCGTTCACCCCCGGTGTCACGGAGATCTGGCCGTCCGGGGCGGTGCTCGACGAGAGCGACCGGCTCGCCCTCGTGGAGGCGGCGCTCGACCTGCGGATCGCCGCCGGGGGCATCGCGCGCCGCTTCGAGAGCTCTTTCGCCCGCCTGCTGAAGCAGCGCAAGGCCCATCTGACCAACTCGGGTTCCTCGGCGAACCTGCTGGCGCTGACCACGCTCACCTCGCCGCTCCTGGGGGACGAGCGGCTGCGGCCCGGCGACGAGGTCGTCACCGTCGCGGCGGGCTTCCCCACCACGGTCAACCCCATCCTGCAGAACGGCATGGTGCCGGTCTTCGTCGACATCGACATACCGACGTACAACGCGACGGCGGAGCGGGTCGCCGAGGCGATCGGCCCGAAGACCCGGGCCATCATGATGGCGCACACCCTGGGCAACCCCTACGAGGCCCGGGAGATCGCCGAACTCGCCGCGGAGCACGGCCTGTTCCTCATCGAGGACAACTGCGACGCCGTGGGCTCGACCTACGACGGCAGGCCCGCCGGATCCTTCGGAGACCTGTCCACGGTCAGCTTCTATCCGGCCCACCACGTGACGATGGGCGAGGGCGGCTGCGTCCTCACCTCCACTCCGCTGCTGGCCAGGATCGTGGAGTCGCTGCGCGACTGGGGCCGGGACTGCTGGTGCGAGCCCGGCGAGAGCGACACGTGCCGCAAGCGCTTCCAGTACCAGCTGGGCACCCTTCCGCAGGGGTACGACCACAAGTACGCGTTCTCCCACATCGGCTACAACCTGAAGACGACCGATCTCCAGGCCGCGCTCGGGCTGAGCCAGCTCGCCCGCATCGACGAGTTCGGCGCCGCCCGGCGCCACAACTGGAGGCGGTTGCGCGACGCCCTCGAAGGGACCCCGCACCTGATCCTCCCCGAGCCCACCCCGCTGAGCGATCCCAGCTGGTTCGGCTTCGTCATCACCCTCGCGCACGACGCGCCCTTCGCCCGCCCCGAGCTGGTCCGCTTCCTGGAGAACCGGAAGATCGGCACGCGTCAGCTGTTCGCGGGCAACCTCACCCGGCAGCCCGCCTACGCCGGGCAGCACTACCGGGTCTCCGGCACGCTGGAGAACAGCGACATCGTCACCGAGCGGACCTTCTGGGTCGGTGTCTACCCGGGGCTCACGGACGAGATGATCGATTACATCGCCTCCTCCGTGCAGGAGTTCGTCGAGGGGGCCCGGGCATGACGGTGACACGGACCGCGCCTCTCGTCCCCCGGGCCGACCCCGCGCTGCCCGCCCGGCTCGCCCGCTCGGCGGCGGCCACCGAGGGCTGGATGATGCCCACGTCGCAGGTGTCCGCGTGGCTCGCGGAGCGGGCCGCGGCCCACCCCTTCCAGGTGACGCCCATCCCCTTCCAGGCTCTCGACCGCTGGTCCTTCGAGCCGGGCACCGGCAATCTCGGGCACAGCAGCGGGCGGTTCTTCACGATCGAGGGGCTGCACGCCGTCGCCTCGGAGCCCGAGCCCCGCGCGTGGCACCAGCCGGTCATCAACCAGCCCGAGGTGGGGATACTCGGGGTGCTCGCCCGCGAGTTCGACGGTGTCCTGCACTTCCTGCTCCAGGCCAAGATGGAGCCCGGCAACCCGAACCTGCTCCAGCTCTCCCCCACCGTCCAGGCGACGCGCAGCAACTACACGCGGGCGCACCAGGGCACGGCGGTCCGCTATCTCGACCACTTCGTCAGGCCGCCGGGCAGCAGTGTGATCGCCGACGTCCTGCAGTCCGAGCACGGCGCGTGGTTCCACCGGAAGTCCAACCGCAACATGATCGTGGAGACCACGGACCAGATCCCGCTCCACCCGGACTTCTGCTGGCTGACCCTCGGGCAGATCTCCGAGCTGCTCCACCGCGACCTGACGGTCAACATGGACACCCGTACCGTGCTGTCCTGCGTGCCGGGCGCATCGCCCGCCGACAGCCACGCCCTCCACTCCGACCCGGACCTGCTGTCGTGGATCACGGACGAACGCTGCCGGCACGACGTCACCGTCCAGCGCGTCCCGCTCGCCGGTCTGCCCGGCTGGCGGACCGGCGAGCGGGCCGTGGAGCGCCCGGACGGCCGGTTCTTCCGGGTCGTGGCCGTGTCGGTGCGGGCCGGCAGCCGTGAGGTGGGCAGCTGGACGCAGCCGCTGATCGAGCCGGTGGGTATCGGGGTGGCCGCGTTCCTCCGGCGGACCATCGGGGGCCGGCAGCACGTCCTGGTGCACGCGCGCGCCGAAGGGGGCCTGCGCGAGACGATCGAGCTGGGGCCCACCGTGCAGTGCGTGCCCGGCAACTACGGGCCGCCGGGCACGGCCGGCCGGCCGCCCTTCCTCGACCTGGTGCTCGACGCGGGCACGGCCGCGGGTCGCGGCCGGATCCGCTACGACGCGCTGCACTCGGAGGAGGGCGGCCGGTTCCTGAACGCCACGAGCCGGTACCTGGTGGTGGACACCGACGAGGTGCCGGCGGATCCGCCCCGGAGCTACCGCTGGGTCACTCCGGACCAGCTCAGCACCCTCGCGGGCCACCGCCACTACGTCAACGTCCAGGCGCGCACGCTGCTCGCCTGCCTGAACGCCATGGGGACGGCCGGATGAGCGAGGCGGTGGGCCTGGGGGTGATGGGCTGTGCGGGCATCGCCAGACGGCGCATGCTCCCGGCGTTCGCGGCCGAGCCGGGCCTGCGACTCGCCGCGGTCGCCAGCCGCGACCTGGACCGGGCCCGCCGCGTAGCGCAACCGTACGGCTGCCGCCCGGTGCGGGGATACGCCGAACTGCTCACCGAGCCCGAGGTGGAGGCCGTGTACGTGCCGCTCCCCCTGGCACTGCACGCGGAGTGGGTCGAGGCCGCACTCCTCGCCGGCAAGCACGTCCTCGCCGAGAAGCCGCTGACGTCCGACCCGGCGCGCACCTCGGCCCTGCTGGCGCTCGCCCGCGCCCGCGGTCTCGTCCTGCAGGAGAACGTCCTGTTCGTGCACCACTCCCAGCACCGGCGCGTCCGACAACTGCTGGACGAGGGGGCGTTGGGAGAGCTGCGCTCGTTCCACGCCTCCTTCACGGTGCCCCGGCTGCCGGCCGGCGACATCCGCCATCAGGCGTCCCTGGGCGGTGGCGCCCTGTACGACACGGGCCTGTACCCGGTGCGGGCCGCGCTCCATCTGCTGGGGCCGCGGTTGAGCGTGGCGGGCGCCGTCCTGACGGCCGGACCCGGCCACGGCGTCGACACGTCGGGGGCCGCGCTGTTGTCCACCCCCGAGGGGGTCACCGCGCAGCTCTCGTTCGGCCTCGACCACGCCTACCGCTCCCGGTACACGCTGCAGGGCAGCACCGGCCGGGTGACCCTGGACCGTGCCTTCACACCGTCGGCGGACCATCCGCCCCTCCTGGAGCTCGAACGGAACGGAACGGTGGAGGAGATCCGGCTGGACCCCGAGGACCAGGTGGCGCGTGCGGTGGCCTCGTTCGCACGGGCCGTGCGGCGCGGCGACGACGAGCCCCGTCCGGCGATCGTGCGGCAGGCCCGGCTCCTTGAGGAGATCAGGGTGCGCGCCGGCGGTCTGCGCAAGGCCGTGCGGTGAGTGCGCGGAAGGTCCTGGTGCTCGGCGGGGGCGGCTTCGTGGGCGGCCACGTGTGCGCGGCGTTCACTGCGGCGGGCCACCCGGTCCGGTCCGCAGGCCGCGCCCAGGCCGCTCCCGACCGGCTGCCCGCACTGCTGGGGCAGGTACGGCCGGACATCGTGGTGAACGCCGCGGGCGCCGTGTGGGGCCGCACCGAGGAGCAGATGCGCGAGGACAACACGCTGTTCCCGGAGCGGCTGCTCGCGGCGCTGACGGCGCTGCGCCGGCCGCCCCGACTCGTACAGCTGGGGTCGGTGCACGAGTACGGCCCGACGCCTTCCGGGGTCGTCCTCACGGAGGACCACCCGGCTGCTCCGGTCAGTCCGTACGGCCGTACGAAGCTCGCGGGCACCCGGGCGGTGCTGGGGGCGTGCCGGGACGGCGCGCTCGACTGCGTGGTGCTGCGGGTCTCCAATGTGCTCGGGCCTGCGGCCCCGGCGGGGAGCCTGGTGGGGGTCGTCGCGGCCCGTCTGCGCGAGGCCCGCGCCGCCGGTCCGCGGGGTGTCCCCCATCCGCTGCGGCTCGCGCCTCTCGTGGACCGCCGGGACTTCGTCGACGTACGGGACGTGGCCGGCGCGGTACTGGCCGCGGCGACGGCCCCCGGCTGCTCCGGGCAGATCGTCAACATCGGGGCCGGGCGTCCGGTGGCCGTACGTGAACTGGTGCTCAGGATGGTCGAGTTGAGCGGGCTGGACGTGACCGTGGTCGAGGATCAGCCCGCGGACCAAAGCCGCGGGGCCGCGTCCTGGCAGCAGATCGACATCGCCCGTGCTGCCAGGACGCTCGGCTGGTGCCCCCGGATCGGCCTCGACCGGTCGCTGCGGGACACCCTGGCCGCCGCCCTCAGCCGGTAGGCGTCCCCCGGGTGAAGGAGTTGAGCGCGGCCACGACCTGCTCCTCCTCGTACCGGAAGTGTTCCTCCAGCGAGTCGAAGAGCCGCTCCAACTCCCGCTGGAGGCGCTCGGGGTCGGCGAGTCCTATGGTGTCGAGCAGCGCGCGGATCTCGCGCAGGCTCCGGTCGACGACGACGTGTTCCCTGCGGAGCCGGGCCAGGGCGTCGGAGAGGTGCGGGGCCTCCGCCTCCAGGGCTTGGAAGAGACCGCCGTCCTCCCTGGTGTGATGCCCGTGGAGGGCCTCGCACATGGTCAGGCAGTGCTCCTTCAGGGTCAGGCCCGCCACCGCGTCGGACACCACGGTGGTGTCGGCCGAGGCGGCTCCGGAGGTGACGGCGGCGATCTCCTCGCGGATCGCCGCCATGCGCTCGCGGAACATGTCGTGCACCTCGACCAGTTCGTCCCCGATGCCGATCGCGGGCTGCGCAGCGGCGGGCTGCCGTCCCTCTGTCATCCACGGACTCCCTTCGTCGATCCCCGCGCGGGGACGGGCGGTTCAGATGGTTCGGCCGACTCGGCCGGCCCGCTGTCTCAGTCTGCTTCGGCCGGCCGCGCGACTGCGGCCTTCGGCGCGGCGCTCGGGCCGCCGTTCCACTTCTCGATCGTCAGGTCCTTGATCAGCGCCACGCCGGCCAGGACGCAGACGGCTCCGACCACCCCCACGATCTGGATGGTCGACATGATCGCCGAGGTCTGCGCCCCGACGGCGTCCTCGCCGTCGCCCGCGCCGGAGTTGAGCAGCCAGACCAGCAGGCTCTGGCCGATGGCGAGGCCCACGGCGTTGCCGATGGCTTTGGAGAGCATGGTGCTCGATGTCGCGGTGCCGATGTCGGAGCGCGGCACGGAGTTCTGCGCCATGAGTCCGATGGCGGCCATGGACGGGCCCATGCCGAGGCCGAGCAGCAGCATGAAGAGGAAGAGCAGCGGCAGCGCCGTGCCGTCGTCGACGAGGCCGAACAGCGCCGCTCCGAGGCCGAGCAGCAGCGCGCCGATCCCCAGCACCCGCTTGGCCCAGCCGTCCTTCCAGATCAGCGGGGCGCAGGCCAGGTTGCTGCCGACGAGGCCGATCATCATGGGGAAGATCATCATGCCCGACGTGGTGGCCTGCATCCCGCGCGTCTGCTGGAAGTAGAGCGGCAGGTAGATGACGGCCGGGAAGAGCGCGATCGAGTAGAAGAAGGCGACGGCGACGATCGCGGAATGGTTCCTGATCCGGAACAGCCGCAGGGGCAGCAGCGGGATGGCGGCGCGGCGCTCGTTGGCCACGAAGAGGGCGAGGAGCGCGGCGCCGGCCACAAGGCTGCCGGCCACGCCGAGGTCCGTCCAGGGTGTGAGGTCGCCTCCGGGCCGGGTCTGGCTCTTCTGCGTCAGGCCGACCAGGGTGACGGTGATGCAGCCGATGAGCAGCAGCACCCCGGCCACGTCCTGCCGTCCGCGGGGCGCGTTCGGCTCCCGGTAGTAGGGCAGGAGCGTGGCCAGGATCCACAGCGCGGGCAGTCCGATGACCAGGTTCAGCCAGAACACGGAGCGCCAGCCGAGGAGGTCGGTGAGCGCGCCGCCGACGAAGGGGCCGCCGATGAAGGACGTCGCCATCATGCTGCCCATGATCATCTGAAGCTTCTTCAGCGCCTCCATGCTGAACAGCTCCCGGATCAGGGACATGCTCACCGCCAGGAGGGCGCCCGCACCGAGGCCCTGGACGGTGCGGTAGGCGATCAGCTGGGCCATCGAGCCGGCGAGGGCGCACAGCGCCGAGCCGAGCAGGAAGGCCACCAGGCCGATCAGGACGGCCGGCCGCCGTCCATAGAGGTCCGAGTACCTGCCGTACAGCGGCAGGACCGCCGTGGACGAGAGCAGGTAGGCGGTGACCACCCAGGGGTAGAGCGCCTCGGAGCCGCCGAGTCCGTCGACCACCCGGGGCATGGCGGTACTCATCACCATGGCGTCGAGGGAGCTGAGGAACGCGGTGGTGACGACGGCGGCGATCACCACCGCTTGCTGGCGGGCGGACAGTCGGACGAAGAGTTCCCGGAGCGGTGTCGCTGGGGGTGTACCCATGATCTCTATCACCTTCGCCGGAGTCGGAGTGCGGCTGGGGGAGGTCCCGAGATTAACCTGTCGGAATCTACATGTCAATCTCGACATGTGCGGCTTGAGCGGTCGCGAGCGCACGGCGCACCACCGTCGAAGCGGGCGGCAGCGCGTTGACCGAGGCGACGTACTCGGCCCGCGCCCGGGCCCGCTCGCGCTGCTCCTCCGGGTCGTGGAGCAGCCGCTCCATCAGCGTGGTGACGCCCCTCTCGTCCAGGAGTTCGGCCTGCGCGATGGCCGTCGCGTACCCGTTGTCGCGCCACAGCGGCGCCTGGAAGGCGAAGGCGCCCTTGGGCCACTGCCGGAAGGGCTCGATCGGGCCGTAGGCCGCGAGCCACTCGGTCACCGCCGGCGACAGGCCGCCGAGCGCCCGGTCGGCCGCGTGCGCGTCGGCCTCGTCCCGGACGGCGAAGCTGTTGCTGATCATCAGCGCGGGCACGTCGAGGAACAGCGAGCGGATGACCGTCATCGCGGCCATGCTGAGCGAGACGATCAGGTCGGACGAGGCCAGCAGGGCGTGGTAGCGCTCGCTGGGCACCCGGGGCAGCACGTGGAGCCGTTCCGCGGGGAACTCGGAGAACGCCGCGAGCGGTTCGCCCACCACGAGGACGTGCGTCGAGTCGGGCAGGCTGCGCAGATAGCGCACGATCAGCTCGGGGACGCCCTCGGCGAGCCGGTGCACCATGTCGGTGACCATGCCCCGCTTGCCGCGGGGCGGCTGCTGCCACTCCGACACAGGGAACATCACCAGCCGGTCCGAGGCGGCGAGTCCGAGCTCGGCGCGCACGCGCCCCCGCTCCTCGTCGCTCGGCCGGCTCTCCGGTTCGATGACCCGGTACGGGAAGCCCGGGGCGCCGGTGTCGGCCGTGTGCGCCACCGGCACGGGCCGCAGATGGGCCGGCATCCGCCGGATGTGCGGGTCGATCTCCTGTCCGGGCCCGCCGCACACGTCGATGCGGAACGAGGACTGCTGGAGCTCCCAGATGTCGATGGGCAGGACGGGGACCCCGAACTCGTGGATGAACCAGGGGTCGGTGCCGAAGCGCTTCTCCAACTGCGACCAGTAGGTGAAGTAGTCGGAGAGGATGATGCCGTCGGGCCGCTGCTCCTTCACGATGTCGCCCAGCAGGCCGCGCACCCGGGGACCGACGGACTCGTCGAGCGTCGTGCACCCGAACCCGTGCCCTTCAACGCTCGCGCGTGCACTCTCGGGGTTCACGAAGTGCGCGCTCACGCCCGGCGCGCGCAGTTGGTCGGCGAGGGAGAGACCGATGAGGGTCTCCCCGTAGGTGGCCTGGGACAGGGCGAGGTACAAGAGGCGCATCGAGGCTCCTTGGAAGGGGTGGGGCGCACCGGGGAGTCGGGCAGCTGCCGCAGCATGCGCCGCGGGTCTCGACGGCGCCTCGGCCCTGGGTCGAGGGGGCCCGCTCGACCGGGGCGGAGCCGTCGAAGGTGTCACGATCCGGCGTTGAGCGGGGCCCCGTACCGTCCTGCGGAGAGTCGGCACGCGCGATCGCCCGTCGCCGCAGAACAGGAAGGCGGACCGCAATGACCATGCAGGAAACCGACCGCAACACTGATGCCTCCACGGACGGCGAGGGGACGGTCTGCTTCTGGCACATCAGGACCCCGGACGCCGCTGCCGCCCGCGTCTTCTACCAGGAGCTGTTCGGCTGGGAGTTCAAGGCCATCAACGACATCACCTTCGCGGTCCTCAACCGCGGGCGGATGATCGGATGCCTGATCGGCGACCAGCCTGGGTCCCAGGCGCCGGGCAGCGTGCTGTACATCTACGTGGCCGACCTTCCGCAGACCCTGCGGCGCGCGCGCACGCTGGGCGGGAATGTGCTCTCCGGGCCGCAGGCCATCAGCGGCGGCAAGGCGTTCGCCGACCTGAGCGACCCGACCGGCACCGTCATCGGCCTGTTCACGGACAACTGGCACGAGTGATCGGCGCCGCCCGGCCGTGACGCCTCGCGGCCGGGCGGCCCGTGCCCCCGGCCGCGAGGCGGCCCCGCTCACAGAGGCGGGGCCGGGGCGCAGACGTCGCGGATGTCGCCGATCAGGGGTTGCGCGGTGGGGCGCTCATGCGGCGCGGGCAGCCGCCGTGACGAAGTCGTACAGCTCGGCGACGGTCCCTCCGGTCTGGAGGTCCTCCGTGTGCACGGCGAAGCCGAACCGCTTCTCCACGATCAGCCCCACCTCGATGACGGCGAGGGAGTCCAGCTCGATGTCCTCCAACACCGCCTCGGGGAGGATCAGATGGCGCGGCACGTCGAACTTCTCCGCGATGACGTCCGCGATCTGCTCGAACGTCGGCTGCGTGATCTCACTCATGGCGGTCGCCTCTCCAGGTGGTCGAACTGTTGTGTACAGGACTGTCGTTCAGGTGGTCTTCAGATCGGGCCAGGTCAACGCCGTGGCCCCCCAGGTCGCGCCGCCACCGAAGGCGCTCAGCACGACCCGGTCCCCGGGGCGGAGCTCACCGGTGGACTGCGCGTGAGCCAGGGCGAGCGGGATCGACGCGGCGGCCGTGTTGCCGACGCGGTCGAGGTGGATCACGATCCGGTCCCGGGAGATGTCCAGCCGCTCCCCCACCGCGTGCAGGATGCGCGCGTTGGCCTGGTGTCCGACGAGCCGGTCGACCTCTCCGGGGCGCCACCCGGCGTCCGCGATCGCCGTGTGCGACGCCTCGGCCATGCGGGTCACCGCGTGGAAGAACACCTCCTGGCCCGCCATGGAGAAGTGGGAGTCGGCACGGCTCGGCGGCACGTCCGTCGAGCGGGTCGCGGAGCCGCCGGCGCGCACGGTGATCAGGTCGGTGAGCGATCCGTCAGCGCCCAGTTCGACGCGGCCGACCGCGCCCGGCTCCCCCGCCTCGCCCGCGCGCAGCACCACCGCGCCGGCGCCGTCGCCGAACACCACGGCCGTGGACCGCTCCTCGGGGTCGACGATCGTGCTGAAGGCGTCGGCGCCGATCACCAGGATGTGGTCGGCCGCCCCGGAGGCGATCAGTCCCGCCGCCGTAGCGACCGCGTAGAGGAAGCCCGTACACACGGCCGACACGTCGAAGGCGGGCCGTCCGGTGAGTCCCAGTCGGTGCGCGACCAGCGGGGCCGTGGCCGGGCACGGCCGGTCCGGGGTGGTGGTGGCGAGCACCACGGCGTCCACGGAGCCGAGCCCGGCGGACTCCAGCGCGCGCGCTCCGGCCTCCGTCGCCAGCCGCGAGGTCGCCATGCCCGGGGAGACGAAGTGGCGGGTGCGGATGCCGGTCCGGGTGCGGATCCACGCGTCGGAGGTGTCGATACGGGTGGCCAGCTCGTCGTTGCTCACGGCCCGGGGCGGCAGCCAGGCGCCCAGCCCGCAGACGACCGCGGCCCGCGGGCCCTGGGCGGAGGGTGAAGTAGGCATGCCGGGAGCATCGCCAGCGGCGCTGCACGGGAACTCGACACCCGCTCGAAGCCGCCCGGCTCACTCCCGGCTCACTCCCGGCGCAGCATCTCCTCCAGCTCGGCGACGGACACATCCGCGCGCAGCAGCCACTCGGGCAGTCCGTGATCCGGGGCGTCGAGGCTCGACCAGAGCGGCCCGCCGCCCGCGTACGGGGCCTCGCGGCTCCAGACGGCCTCGCCGGCCACCAGCCTGCCGTGGGTCACCAGGGCCTCCCAGACCGATCTGACACACCGGTCGAGCAGCACGTCCACGCGCCTCTTCCACGTCTTCCCGGGCCCAGCCATGCCTGCCTCCTCGTCGAGCGGGTTCGCGGTGCTCCGGAGAGACGGTGGGCCGTGCCACTCGTGCCGTGCTCGACGGGAAGTCCTCCATTTCCAGCGGATTTTGACGCCTGGTCGAGTCCGCGGTGCCACCTTCGGCGACCACTGCCCGGCACCACGGAGGAGCCCATGCCCGACGACACCGACGTATCGGTCAGCCGCGAACGGCTGCTGGAGATGATGACGGCCTTCAAGTCGACCTACCTGCTGCGCACTGCGATCCGGCTGCGCGTGTTCGACGCCCTGGCCCCGGGGCCCGCCGATCCCGACGACGTCGCCGCGATGCTGCGGACCGACGCCCGGGGCACCCGTGTCCTGCTGCGCGCGCTGGCGGCGGCCGGACTGCTGGAGGCGGACGGGGAGCAGTTCACCCTGCCCGGGGGAGCGCGGGACCTGCTGGTGACGAGCAGTCCGCAGTACGCCGGCGGGATCGTCAACGTCGCGGCGAGCGACTGGGAATGGGACGCCATGCGGGACCTCGCCGAGGTCGTGCGGCACGGCGGCACGCTGCTCGACACCAACGGGGAGTCGGCGGACTTCCCGTACTGGGCGGACTTCGCCACCCATCTGACCTTCGCGACCCGGCCCGGCGCCGCGTTCGTCGCCGACACGGTCCTGCCGTGGGCGAAGGAGCGGGAGTCCCTGGACGTCCTCGACGTCGGCTGCGGGCACGGCCTGTTCGGCTTCGCCCTGGCCGAGGGCGATCCCCGGGCCACGGTGACCTGCCTCGACTGGCCGAAGGTCCTCGATGTCGCCCGGCAGCACGCGGAGCGCGCCGGCCTCGGCAACCGTGTCCGCTACCTTCCCGGCGACGCCTTCGACGTGGAGCCGGACGGCAGGTACGACGTGGTGGTCCTCGGCAACTTCCTCTTCCAGTTCTCCGCCCGCCGCTGCGTCGAGCTGGTGCGGCGGCTGGCCGAGCGGCTCAAGCCGGGCGGGCGGGTGGTCGTCGTCGGCTTCACCACCGAGAACGGGCCGCCCGCGGCGGACTACCACGCCCACATGCTCAACCTGCTGATGCTGGCCTGGACCCGCGAGGGCGAACTGCACTCCACCGCGATGTACCGCAAGATCCTCGCCTCGGCGGGGCTCACCGGGCTGGAGACCACGCAGCGGCCCGGGCTGCCGCTGCGCATCGTGCTGGGCCATCAGGCATGACGACCGACGACAAGGAGCTGCACATGACCGCGCGAGCGGAGCGGGACGCCGGAGCGGAATCCGGAGCGGACATCACCGCGGACGTCGTGATCGCCGGCGGCGGCCCGGTCGGCCTGATGCTCGCGTGCGAGCTGGGCCTCGCGGGCGTGGACACGGTGGTTCTCGAACGCTCCGAGGGGCGGCCCGCCGTCGCACGGGCCTGGGGGCTGCACGCCCGTACGGTGGAGACCCTCGACCGGCGGGGGCTGCTCGACGGTCTGATGCACGAGAAGGCGCCGTGGCCGAAGATGCCCTTCGCGGGGCTGTGGCCGCTGCTCGCGCTCGACCGGATCGACGCCGACCACCCGTATCTGCTGAACGTGCCGCAGACGAAGGTCGAGGAGGTCCTGGAGGCCCGTGCCGGGGCGCTCGGGATGCGGGTCCTGCGGCAGCACGACGTCGTGGGCCTGGTGCAGGACGCCGACGGGGTGACCGTCACCGTCGCCGTGCCCGGTGGTGAACTCCGGGTGCGCGGCGGCTACCTGGTGGGCTGCGACGGCGGGCGCAGCGTGGTCCGCAAGCTCGCCGGCATCGACTTCCCGGGCACGGACCCGACCGTGGGCGGCATGCTCTGCGACTGCTCGCTGCCGACGATGGCCGAGGAGCGCCGCGGCATCACCCGCACCGACGTCGGCACGGTCAACATCAATCCCCGGCCCAACGGTGTCGTGCGGATCGTCACCAACGAGTTCGGGCGGCCCCACCCGGACCGGGACGCGCCGGTGACGTTCGAGGAGTTCCGCGGCGCGGTCCGCAGGATCCTCGGCCGGGACCTGGCGATCGCCGACCCCACCTTCATGACGCGGTTCGGCGACACGACGCGGCTGGCCCACCGGTACGCCGCCGGGCGGGTGCTGCTGGCCGGTGACGCGGCCCACGTGCACTTCCCGTACGGCGGTCTCGGTCTGAACCTCGGCCTTCAGGACGCGGCGAACCTCGGCTGGAAGCTCGCCGCGCAGGTGCGGGGGTGGGCGCCGGACGGGCTGCTCGGCAGCTACGAGGCGGAGCGGCGGCCGGCCGCCGCCGCCGTCCTGGACTACAGCAGGACCCAGCTCGCGCTGCTCGACCCGGCCCGCAACGTGACCGCGCTGCGGGTGCTGTTCTCCGAGCTGCTGGAGATCCCCGAGGTCAACCGGCACCTCGCCCAGCTCGCGACCGGCGCGGGTGCCCGCTACGAACTGGGCGACGGGCATCCGCTGACCGGTTCGTTCGCCCGGGACCTCACCTTCACCCTCCCCGACGGCGACACGAGCCTGGTCCGGCTCCTCCACGCGGGCCGGGGCCTGCTGCTGGACTTCTCGGGCAAGGCGCAGGACGTCGCGGCGCCCTGGTACTCACGGGTGCGGGTAGTGCGGGCCGACGCCGTGGAAGCTCCACCTGCCGACGCCCTCCTGATCCGGCCCGACGGCTATGTCGTCTGGGCGGCTGGTCCGGGTGACGCGGAGACCGAGGGGCTGCGGACGGCCCTCGCCACCTGGTTCGGGGCGCCCTGAGCCGGCGGCGCTGCCGCCGAGGGGGTGTCCGGGGCGCGGCCCCGGGCACCCCCTCCGCGCGGGCCGGTGTCAGCCGTCGCGGCGTGTCAGCCGTCGCGGTCGGCGCCGGCCTGTTTGCGGTGCGCGGGGTGGCGGGCTCCCGACACCCGCTCCGGCCGGAAGATGCCCTCCAGGCGCGTGATGTGGTCCGGGGACAGTGTCAGTGCGGTGGCGGCGGCGTTGTCGGCCAGGTGGGCTTCGCGCCTGCTGCCGGGGATCGGGACGATGTCGTCGCCGCGGGCCAGGAGCCAGGCAAGGGCGAGGCGGGCCCGGCTGACGCCCAGCTCCGCCGCGATGTCCGCCGCCTCGTCGACCATCTCGCGGTTGCGCCGGAAGTTCTCCCCCTGCCAGCGCGGGTGGTTGCGCCGGTGGTCCCCCTCCCCCAGCTCTTCGGGGCCGCGCAGCACGCCGGTCAGGAAGCCCTTGCCGAGCGGGGTGTGGGCCAGCACTCCCACACCCAGCTCGCGAGCAGCGGGCAGGATGGCGTCCTCGACGTGCCGCTCCCACAGCGAGTACTCGCTCTCCAGGACGGTGACCGCGTGCACGTCGTGCGCCCGCCGCAGGGTGTCGGCGGACACCTCGGACAGCCCGATGTGGCCGATCTTGCCCTCGGCGAGCAGCTCCGCCAGCGCGCCCATGCTCTCTTCGACGGGCACCTGTGGGTCGACCCGGCCCAGGCAGTAGACGTCGATCCGCTCGACGCCGAGGCGCCGCAGCGATGCCTCGCAGGCCCGGCGCAGGTACCCGGGGCTGCCGTCGAGCACGACGGGCGGGCCGCCGGGGGTGCGGGAGCGCACGCCGCCTCGGGTGACGATCACGGCCTCGTCGCGCCGACCGGCCAGGACCCTGCCCAGAAGCCGTTCATTGTCCCCGTCCGCGTAGAAGTCGGCCGTGTCGAAGAGGCTGATCCCCAGGTCGAGGGCGCGGCGGACGGCGCGTTCGCCCTCCCCCGGCCGGGTGGCCCCGTACCCGCCCGACATGCCCATGCAGCCCAGCCCGACGGCGGACACCTCGGGTCCGCCGGTTCCCAGCTTCCGTTGATACATGGTGCTCCCTGTCCCGAGTCGACGGTGTCGCCCTCACGTTCACCACGCCGTCTCGATCCGGGCTCGAAGCACATCGCCCCCTGCCGCCCGGGGTGGCGGTTTCCAGCACACCTGGAGCCGGTTCCGAGCGGGCCTTGGCAGATTCCCTCCCCGTGCGCCGCATGTTCGTGCCTGCCGTCGCGGCGCCCAGGCGCAGAGGAGCGCATCCATGTCGAGCATCACCAAGAAATCCGTCCACTTCGTCACCGTCGACGCACCCGCCGACGTGGTCTTCGAGCTGATCGCCGACGTGGAGCAGCACCGCCGGATCTTCCCTTCGGTCCTGCACACGGCGTACGTGGAACGCGACGCGGCCGGCGACCGCGTGGAGCGGTGGTCCTGGATCCGGCCGCTCGACGCGGTCAGGACCTGGCGGGCCCGCCGTGAACTCGACCGGGCCGCCGGGCTGATCACGTTCGTGCACGAGGACCCGGAGGCACCGCTGACCGCCGCGTCCGGCGCGTGGTCGTTCAAGGCCCTCTCCGGCGGCTCCACGGAGGTGGAGCTGCGCCACGAGTACACCCTCGACGCCGCGGCGTCCGGCGGCGACGAGGCGGTCGCACTGCTCGACCGCGGTGGCGCCGCGCAGCTGGAACAGCTGAAGGCCTTCGTCGAGGCGCGCGAGGACATCGCCGAGCTCGAAGTGTCGTACGAGGCGCAGCTCGTCATCGACGAGCCGATCGAGGACGTCTACAACTACTTCTACGAGGCGGACCGCTGGAGCGAGCGGATCCCGCACTGCCTCAGCGCCTCCGCCAAGGAGGACGTCGAGCACCTCCAGGTCGTCGTCATGGACGTCCAGGTGCCCAGCGGCGCCCTGCACACCACCAAGCAGGCCCGGGTCTGCTTCCCCGGCGAGAAGATCGTCTGGCGCCAGCTGGAGGGGCTGCCTCCGCTCGACGACATGCTGTACGGCTACATGGCGTTCGAGCAGACGCAGGAGGGCGTGCTGGTGCGCACCGGTCAGACGGAACTGCTCAAGCGCAACGGCGTGGCCAAGCGCGGCTGGACGGTGGCGGAGGCCAAGGAGCACGTCGCCGAGGTGCGCGGTGGCCGCAACCTCGACTCCCTCAAGAGCGCCCAGGAGTTCCTGCGGCGCCGTCACGCGTGACCGGGAAGGACAACGACACCATGGTCGAGTCAGAGGCACAACGCGTACAGCACTCCGTCACCGTGAAGGCCCCGGCCCACACCGTCTTCGACCTGGTCGCGGACGTGGCGCAGTGGCCCCTCGTATTTCCTCCGACCATCCATGCCGAGCAGTTGGAGCGCAGCGGCCCCGACGAGCGAATCCGGCTGTGGGCGCTCGCCAACGGCGAGGTGAAGACGTGGACCTCCCGGCGCAGCCTGGACCGCTCACGGCTCTCCGTGCGGTTCCGGCAGGAGATCACCCAGCCGCCGGTGGCGTCGATGGGCGGCGAGTGGTCGCTCGAAGCCTGCTCGGACCAGGAGACGCGGGTCGTCCTGCACCACGACTACCGGGCCCTGGACGACGACCCCGAGGGGCTGCGCTGGATCCGGCAGGCCGTCGACCGCAACAGCCGCGCCGAACTGGACCGGCTGCGCAGCGCCGTGGAACTCGGCGGGTCCATCGATGAGTTGACGCTGAGCTTCGAGGACTCCGTACGGGTGCGGGGCGCGGCCGGCGACGTGTACACGTTCCTCGCGGACGCCGCGCGGTGGCCCGAGCGGCTGCCGCACGTCGCCCGTCTGGAGCTGCGCGAGGACACGCCGGGCGTGCAGGAGATGGAGATGGACACCCGTACCATCGACGGCACGACCCACACGACCCGTTCGGTGCGGGTCTGCTTCCCCGAGCACCGCATCGTCTACAAGCAGACCGTTCTCCCCATGGCCATGGCCGGCCACACCGGGGAGTGGCTGGTCCGGGACCGGGGGGACGGCACCGTCGAGGTGACCTCGCGGCACGTCGTCCTCATCGACACGGCCGGCGTCGCCAAGGCGCTGGGCGACCGGACCACCGTGGACGAGGCCAAGGCGGTCGTCCGTACGGCGCTGGGCAAGAACAGCCGGACCACCCTGGAGCACGCACGCGCCTACGCGGAGGAGCGCGCCCATGGCTGAGCCCGTCACCACCGTCGACGGCCTGCTCGCGGCCGCGGCGCGCGCCCACCCGAAGAAGACCGCGATCCGCGCCGACTACGGCGACATCACGTACGGCGAGATCGACCGGGCGGCGACGATGTGCGCCGCCGCCCTCCGGGGCCTGCTGGGCGAGGAGCGGTGCGTGATCGCCGTCGCCTCGCCGCCGCACCCGGATTTCCTGGTCGCGTTCTACGGGATCATCCGCAGCGGCAACATCGCCGCGCCGATCAACCCGCTGCTGCCCCCGCACATCCTGCACCACCTGCTGTCCGCGTCGGGGGCCCGGCTGGCCTTCGTCACCAGTGACCTCTTCACCCAGCTGCGCCGGATCAGGGACCGGCTCCCCGATCTGCGCGAGGCGGTCCTGGTGGGTCCCGGCCCGGTCTCGGACGCCAACGACATCCGCACCATCGACGATCTGAGCGCGGCGTACGAGGTGCGTGGCAACGCGATGGCGGCACCTCCCGCGATGTCCGCGGACGACGTGGCGTGCGTCCAGTTCACCAGCGGTACGACCGGCCTGCCGCGCGGGGTGCTGCTCAACCACCGCAATCTGACCGTCAACGCCGCCCAGGTGGCCGAGGCCCACGGGCTGGGCCCCGACTCGGTGGTCCTGAACCATCTGCCCAAATTCCATCTGATGCACGTGAACGGCGTGGTGCACGCGGGCGCCGTCCACGTGCCGTGCACGGCGCCGGAGGACCGGGCCGCCGTGGAGGCCGCCAACGAGGCGCGCGCCAGCCACTTCTACACCATCCCCATGAAGCTGAACCGGCTGGCCGCCGATCCGGAGCTGCCGGAGCTGCGGCTGGACACGGTGCGGATGATCGCCTCCGGGGGCAGCGCGCTCCCGGCCCGGGTCGGCACGCTCCTGGCCGAGCACTTCGGCATCCCGGTCTTCCAGGGGTACGGGCTCGCCGAGACCTCCCCGCTGACCCACTCGGCGGGACCGGACGACCCCCGGCCGGGATCGGTGGGCCGGCCGGTGCGGGACACGGAATGCCGCATCGTGGACCTGAAGACGCGTCAGGTGTTGCCGGCCGGCGGCCGCGGCGAGGTTCTGGTGCGCGGGCCGCAGGTGATGAAGGGGTACCTCGACCCCCACGAGCCCACCGGCATCGACGCCGACGGCTGGCTGGCCACCGGAGACATCGGCCACGTCGACGACGACGGGTTCCTCCACGTCGTCGACCGCATCAAGGATCTGCTGAAGTGTGACAACTACCTGGTGTCACCGGCGGAGATCGAAACCCTCCTCGACGCGCACCCGCTGGTGCGCGAGTCGGCCGTCGTCGGCTATCCCGACGCGACCAGCGGCGAGGTCGTCCACGCCTTCGTCGCCCTGCGCGAAGTGCCGGACGACCCGGGCGCGGTCCCCGGAGTCCTCGCCGGGATCGCCGATGACCTCAACCGGGAGCTGCCGTACTACCAGCGGGTGCGCCACGTGGAGGTGGTCGACGGCCTGCCGCGCTCCCCCAACGGGAAGGTCCCGCGGCGGGAGCTGCGCGCGGAGCTGATCACCCGCAAGGAGCTGACCGTACGGCCGGACGGACGGCGCGGCGGTTCCCGCCGCGGCGCGGGCATCGTGGACGAGGGGCGGGACCTCAGCGGCCTGGTGACGGCCGTGGGCCGGTTCGCCACCAAGGGCGACCCGAAGGACTTCGAGAAGTTCTTCCTGGAGCACGTGGAGTTCATGCGCGCCCAGGAGGGGTTCGTGTCGCAGCACGCGGTCCGCCCGGTCGGCGACCCGTCGGTCTACGTCAACTTCGGCTGGTGGACCGACCAGCAGGCGTTCCTGCGCGTCGTGCAGAGCCCGGAGTTCCGTGCCCACCAGGCGACGATGCGGTCGATGCTGGAGGACGCGGAGGTGGACCCCTGCAAGAACCTCTTCCGGGTCCGCCCGCCGCGGCCGGCCGGGGAGCGCGACGATCCGCTCGCGCCGCTGGTCGAGGTCACGTCCTTCCGGCTGACGGGGTCGGCCGAGGAGTTCGAGGCCGCCTTCGTGGAACACGCCAGGAGCGCCCGGACCCTGCCCGGCTTCGGGTACGCGGATCTCAGCCGGTCGCTGCAGGGGTCCGGCCGCTACACGGGGATCGGTTACTGGTGGGATCCCGCGGCCCGCGACCGCGCGGTGGAGGGCGCCGCCTGGCGGCGGTTGAGGAGCTTCGCCGAGGTGCGCACGGAGCGGGTCGAGCATGTCGCCTGGAGCGGTCCGGCGGGCGGAGCGGGCTCGTCGGGCGACCAAGGGGGCGTCCGGTAGGGGACGGCGCGTTCCGGGGGGAAAGGACGGTGCCCGCGGTCGGTACGCGGCACCGTCCTGCGCCGGAACGGGCGCAGGGCAGAGGGGGAATGGCCCATACCACACGGAAGGGACGTTGCGGAAGCACTCACCGCATCAGGTGGCCTTGTGGCACACCTCGGCCCTAACGAGACTTGCGAACGGTTGTTCGTGAATGGATGGACTGCATGAACGGGGGAATGACCGAAAATGATGGTTCGAGTGCTCATCGCTGAAGACGAGCGCCTGCTCCGCAAGGCTCTCGTGTCTCTCATCGGACTGGACCCGGGCATCGAGGTGGTGGCGGAGCTGAGTGACGGGGCGCAGGTCGTTCCGCGCGCACGGGACGTCCGCCCGGACGTCGCGATCCTGGACATCGGCATGCCCGGCATGGACGGCCTGACCGCCGCCGCGACCCTGCACACCGCGCTTCCGGAGTGCCGGACCGTGATCCTCACCAGCATCGGCCGGCCCGAGCAATTGCGCCGCGCGCTCGCGGCGCACGTCCACGGCTTCCTGCTGAAGGACAGCGATCCGCAGACCCTCACCGACGCGATCCGCTCGGTGGCCGCGGGGCGGCGCGTGATCGACCCCGAACTCGCCCTCGCCGCCCTGGACTCCCAGCCGCCGCCGCTGACGCCGCGCGAGCTCCAGGTCCTGCGCATGGCCTCCGAAGGGGAGGGCGCCCGCCAGATCGCCGCACGACTGAGACTGGCGGGCGGCACCATCCGCAACTACCTCTCGACGGTCGTGGCCAAGCTCGGCGCGCGCAACCGCGTCGACGCCATCCGCATCGCCCGCGAGTCCGGCTGGCTGTGACGGACGGCGGCACCGGTCCGAACCGACCGGTGCCGCCGGTGCCGCCCGTCGAGCGCGTCCGGGTCAGGCCGGCGTCGCCTCGATGACGCTCACGGTGGCCGCCCCGGTCCACGCGGGCCGGGCGGGCACCGCCCGCACCAGCGTGAGCCCGGCGCCGGCCAGCAGATCGGCGTACTCCCGCTCGGTGCGCTCCGCGCCGCCGCCCAGCAGCATCCCGAGGTTGCTGTAGGCGGCGAGCCGGCTGGCCACGCCCGTGTCGAACCGGGCCGGCCTGACGGTCTCCACCAGCAGCACCTTGCCGTCCGGCTTCATGGCGTCGCGGATGTTCCGCAGCAGGGTCAGGGAGCGCTCGTCGTCCCAGTCGTGCACCACGTTCTTGAGCAGGTACGCGTCGTGGCCGGCCGGCACGGACGTGAAGAAGTCCCCGCTCAGGACCTCCCCGCGCGCCGCGAGGCCGGCGTCGGCGAGGGTGCGCTCGCCCGCCTCGGCCACGACCGGCAGGTCGTAGAGGACGCCGCGCAGCCCCGGGGTGGCCCGGAGGATGGCCGCGAGCAGGGAGCCCTCGCCGCCGCCGACGTCGACGAGGGTGGCGAACCGCCCGAAGTCGTACGCCTCGATGACCGCCTGCGCGGTGTGCCGGCTGAACAGCGTCATGGCCCGCTGGAAGATCGCGGCCGCGTGCGGCGGCATCTGCGCGAACGGGTTGACGCCCTCCTCGGAGCCCCTGGTGCGCGGGGCCGACTTCATGTGCTCGCCCAGGCCGAACAGGCGTTGGATGTGTCCGGGACCCGCGTGCATCAGCGCGACGGCGTGCAGCGAGTCCTCGCCTTCCTTGCGCAGCAGCCGCCCGGTCTCGGTGAGCGCGAAGCGCCCTTCTCCTTCGTCCGTGACGAGTCCCGCGGTGGCGAGCAGGCTCAACAGCCGCAGCAGCGGCTCCGGATGAGTGCCTGTCCGCTCCGCCAACTCGACATGGCCGACGGCCGTGTCCGCCATGGCGTCGGCCAGGCCGAGGCCGGCCGCGGTGTGGATCGCGGTCGACAGGTAGTGCCCGGTGATCATCTGGAACACCGCGGCCATCGTGGTGGGTGTATCGGTCTCGGGGGCGGATGTGTCCGCACGCGTCATGGTCGCTCGCCTTCCCTCGGAAGTATGCGACCGCACTCTCGGGAACGGCGCTCGACACCGGATGGAAGGTGCCTCAAAGCCCCGCTTTCAAGCGGCTCTCGACAGGTTGTTGAGGCCTCACCAGGAGAGTCCGGCAGGTTGCCACATCGCCCGCAGGAAGGCTGAGAATGTCGCAGGAACACTACCCCGTCCTGGTTGTGGGTGCGGGTACGGTCGGCTTGTCCATGGCCGCAGCTCTCGCCCACTACGACGTGCCCGTGCTGCTCGTGGAGCGGCACGCCGGCACCACCACCCACCCCCGTGCCACCGGGGTGCAGCCGCCGGTGAAGGAGTTCTTCCGCAGCATCGGGCTCGACGACCCGATCCGGGCGGCCGGCACCGATCTGCTGCCCAGCAACGGCAAGGTCGACCTCGTCACGATCGCGGGCTCGGACCTCGCCACGGCGCCGCGCATCCCCACCCCGCCCAAGGACGTCGCCGAGCTGACCGCGCGGATCAGCCCCACGCCCGTCGGACCCATCGCGCAGGACCGCATCGACCAAGTCCTCGGCGAGGCCGCCGCGGCACGGGGCGCCGTGGTCCGCTTCGGCACCCGGCTCGATTCCGTGGAGCCGGACGAGTCCGGTGTGACGGCGACGCTCGTCGGCCCCGACGGCCGGTCCTACACCGTCCGCGCCGACTACCTGGTCGCCGCCGACGGCTCCGCCAGCGCGGTGCGCCAGGCGCTCGGCATCGAGATGAAGGGGCCGACCGGCCTCGGCAACCCGATGATCAACGTGCTGTTCACCGCCGATCTCGCCGAGGTCGTGAAGGGCAACGAGTTCGCCTTCGCCCAGATCAACAACCCCGACTCCGAAGGCATCCTGCTCACCGTCAACAACCGTGACCGGTGGATCTACCACATCAGCTACAAGGAGGGCGAGGAGGAGCTCTCCGACTACCCGGACGAGCGCTGCGTACAGCTGATCAAGGCCGCGATCGGGCGCGACGACATCCCGGTCGAGGTCGTCAGCACCATCCCGTGGCGGATGTCGGCGCGGGTCGCCGAACGGGTCGTCGAGGGCCGGGTGATCCTGGCCGGCGACTCCGCGCACACGATCCCGCCGATCGGAGCCTTCGGCATGAGCAGTGGTGTCGCGGACGCCTGCAACCTGGCCTGGAAGCTGGCCCACGTGGTCAAGGGGGCCGCCGGGCCCGGCCTCCTGAAGAGCTACGAGGTCGAGCGGCTGCCGATCATGCGCTTCACCCGGGACCAGGCGCTGCTGCGCTTCTCCCACCTGGACCTGCACTGGGACGCGGAGAAGTACGGCGAGCGCTCGGAGGTCGCGATGGCGGACCCGCTGATCACCTCGCTCGCGTACCAGTACGACGACGGTGCGCTGATCGACCCGCCGAAGACGCTGCGGTCGCTGGTGCGGGCCGACGAGAACCTCGACGGGGCGCCCGGCACCCGCGTCCCGCACGCCTGGGTCGAGCACGACGGCGAGCGCATCTCGATCCTCGACCTGGTGCCGAACGGCAACTTCGCGCTGCTCGCCGGCCCCCGGGGCGGGGACTGGGTGGTCGCCGCCCAGGCCGAGGCCGCACGCAGCGGTCTCGACCTGCGGGCGTACCGCGTCGGTCCCGGCTGCGAGGTCGACGACCCGGACGGCACGTGGGCGGCCTCCGCGGGACTGGAGCCCGACGGCGCGCTGCTCCTACGGCCGGACATGTTCGTGGCCTGGCGCTCCGCGGTGGCGCTGGAGGCGCCTCAGCGGGTACTCACGGACGTCCTCGACCGGGTGCTCGACCGGATGTCGCTGCCCGCCGGCTGACCCGCCGCGCCGCCGTGTGCTGTGCCCGTGCGCCATCCGGCGCACGGGCACAGCACACCCGGCACCACAGCCCACCCACCTGCTTGCCTGCCTACCAACCAGGAGCCGATGTGACGTACCGTCCACTGAAGTCCGACGCCCGGGGACGCACCGCCGTGGTGACCGGGGGAACCAGCGGCGTGGGTCTCGCCGTGGCCCGCAGGCTGCGCGCTGCGGGCGCCGACGTGATCCTCGACTACGCCCATGACGACGCGGCCGCCGCCGAGGCGGTGCGCTCGCTCGACGGACTGCCCGGCAGTGCCGTGGCGGTGAAGGCCGACGTCTCCGACCCGGCGGCGCTCGACGGGCTGCTGAACGAGGTGCGGGAGCGCTTCGGCGGCCTCGACTTCTTCGTGCACAGCTCCGCCTCCTTCACCCCCTCGCCGACCCTGGCCACCTCCCCCGAGGCCGTCGACCGCTCCCTCTCCGTCGCTCTGGGCCCGCTGCTGTACGGGGCCGGGCGGCTGTCAGCGTTGATGGCGGGCCGCTCCGGCCGGATCGTCGCCGTGTCCAGCCTGGGCGCCCGGCGGGTCGTGCCGGGCTATGTCAGCGGCGGCGTCGCCAAGGCCGCGCTGGAGGCGCTGGTGCGCTATCTGGCTGCGGAGCTCGCGGGCAGCGGCGTCACCGTGAACGCCGTGTCCACCGCGAAGATCGACAAGGGGGACGGCACCGCCCCGCCCCAGGTCCTCAAAGCGCTGGCCGCGCGGACCCCCGGCGGCCGGCTGACCACTCCGGACGACGTGGCCGGTGTGGTCGCGCTGCTCTGCTCCGAGGAGGCCGCATGGATCCAGGGGCAGGTCATCACCGCCGACGGCGGCTTCAGTCTGCCGGCCGCCTGAGAAACGAGGAGGCACACCCGCATGCGCATCATCGATCTGTCGTCGCCGGTCGACGCGACGGCCTGGGAGCCCGATCCCGTGGTCCACGAGATCCTGTCCCCGGCGCAGGGCGCCGTGCACATGGCCGAGGAGATGAAGAAGCACCTGGGGGTGGAGTTCGACCCGTCGGTGCTGCCGGGCGGCGAGCTGCTCTCCCTCGACACCCTCACCCTCACCAGCCACACGGGCACCCATGTGGACGCGCCGTCACACTACGGCTCGGTCGCCGACTACGGCCGTCCGCGCCACATCGACGAGATGCCGCTGGACTGGTTCCACCGGCCCGGCATCCGGCTCGACCTGCGCGACCAGCCGGTCGGCGCCGTCGGCGCGGAGGTGATCGAGAAGGAGCTGACCCGCATCGGCCGCGCCCCCGAGCCGTACGACATCGTCCTGCTGCACACGGGAGCCTCCGCCCAAGTGGGCACCCCGGCGTACTTCAGCGACTTCACCGGCCTCGACGGCGAGGCCGTCGACTATCTCCTGGACTTCGGCGTCAAGGTGATCGGCACCGACGCCTTCAGCCTCGACGCGCCGTTCGCCGACATGATCCGGCGCTATCAGGAGACGGGTGACACGGGGGTGCTGTGGCCCGCCCACTTCGCGGGGCGCCGCAGGGAGTACTGCCAGATCGAGCGGCTGAACCTGGACGGCCTGCCAGGCCCCTACGGATACACGGTCTCCTGCTTGCCCGTGAAGCTGAAGGGGGCGGGCGCGGGCTGGACCCGCGCCGCCGCTCTGCTCGACGAGTAACAGGCGCATGCCTGTGGGCGCGCTGCGCCGAGGTCGACGGCCTGTTCGTCGAACCGGCCCCGCGCCGGGAACGGCTGCCGCTCGTGTGGCTGTGCCCCGACCGGCCGTCTGCTCAAGGCGGCCGATCGGGCCCGCCACCGGTCGGGCGAGCCCGCCGCGTCGACGTGCCGGGGTGGGTGTGGGGGGGCGGAGGGGGGGGTGTGCAGGAAACAGGGGAGTTTCCTCAGCCCCCCTGTGTCGGTCTCCCCTGCGTCTACAGGGCGAAGACCCCCTTCCGGGGCAGTTTTTCCCCCCAC
>NZ_JBVIFS010000018.1:124806-133277 GCF_055571215.1 Streptomyces sp. NPDC030995 | reverse complement strand
CAGTGCACCGGGTCGGCCCCGCCGGCGTTCGAGCACCCCCTCCGGGGCGAGGGGCGGGGGGGGGTGGGCGGGACGGGGGGGGCGTTCGCGCACACGACGGGCGAGTCCCGTCAACCCCTCGGTGCCGTCCGCACCGGCGTCGCCGGCACGAAGCCCATCTGCCGGGCGATTTCGTCCACCCGCCCCACCGGACGGCCCCGCCGTTCCTCGCCCCGGACGAACACCGAGGCCTCCAGAAGGCTCTCGTGCGTTCCGGTGTCGAACCACGTCGCCTCCCGGCCGAGCGGTACGAGCCGGGCCGTGCCGCTCTCGACGAACGTGCGGTTGAGGTCGGTGATCTCCAGCTCGCCCCGATCGGACGGCTTCAGCTCCGCGGCCCGGGCCAGGGCCTCGTTGTCGTAGAGGTACAGCCCGACGACAGCCTGGTTCGAGCGGGGCCGGTCGGGCTTCTCCTCCAGCGACACGATCCGTCCCGACGCGTCGAGTTCCGCCACGCCGAAGCGGTGGGGATCGGGTACCGGGCAGCCGAACAGGGTGCAGCCCTCCAGGCGCCGGCGCTCCTCCCGCAGCAGGGTGCTCAAGCCGCGACGGACCAGTACGTTGTCGCCGAGCGTCAGCGCGACCTGGTCGTCGCCCACGAACTCGGCGCCGATCAGCAGGGCTTCGGCGAGTCCGCGCGGTTCGGGCTGCGCCGCGTACGCCAGGCGCAGCCCGAGGTCCGCCCCGCTGCCCAGAAGTCTGCGGTAGGCGTCGAGGTGGTGCGGATTGCTGATGACGAGGATGTCCCGGATGCCCGCCTGCATGAGCAGGGAGAGCGGGTAGTAGACCATCGGCTTGTCGTAGACGGGCAGCAGCTGTTTGGAGACGGCCCGGGTGACCGGGTCGAGTCGGGTTCCCGTGCCCCCGGCCAGGATGATGCCGCGCATGGCGCTCCTCGTGTCACGGTCCTTCACGACTTACGGTCGGTTCCGTACGACCTCGGCGGAGCCGGTGGCGGCGGCCAGGGCGGCGGCGAGCGGCGCCCGGTCGGTCCCGGTGCCGCGCGCGCTGACGTAGCCGTCCGGCCGCACCAGCAGCCAGCCGCCCGCCGTGAGGCCCAGGGCGGCGGCGAGCGGCGCGTCCGCGCCCTGGAGGGCCCGGGTCTCCAGCCAGTCGCCCGCCCCGTCGGCGAGCCCGCCGACCTGTTCGGCAGACGTACCGGACGTGAACAGGGTCCACGTCGGGCGGCGCAGCTGGTCGACCAGGGTGCGCAACGGGGCGGCGTCCGGGGCGAGCCGGACGGACGCGACGCGCTCACCGGGCCGGGGGCCCGTGCCGGACGCGGTGTCCTCGCCGGTCAGTGGGCTGTCGGGGTAGGCGACGCGCAGCCCGGACACCCCGCCGAGCACCTTGCGCTGGATCTTGACGCGGAGCGTCGGCAGGGCGCGCACCACCGAGAAGACGACGGGCAGCGCCACACCCGCGAGAGCGTTCTTCAACTGGACCAGGAACGTCGCGCCCTTGGTGGACTGCAGCAGCGCGCGCCCGACCGGCACCCGCTCCTGCGAGTAGCTGTCGAGCAGCCGCGGGTCGGCCTGTTCCTTGAGGACCATGGCGAGCTTCCAGCCGAGGTTGAACGCCTCCTGGATGCCGGTGTTCATACCCTGGCCGGAGGCCGGGCTGTGCACGTGGGCGGCGTCACCGGCGAGCAGCACCCGGCCCGTCCGCATGCTCTCGACCATCCTCTGCTGGAAGGTGAAGACGGACACCCACACGGGTTCCGCCACTTTCACCGGTCGGCCCAGGCCGCGGCCGAGTTCCCTGCTGAAGCGCTCGGCGACGGCGGCCGGGCGGCCGTCCTGGGAAACGGTGTCCAGGAGCCGCCAACGGCCCGGGGTGCTCATGGGGACCATCATCAGCGTGACCCCGCCGGACCGCACCCAGTGGATGCTGTTGCGCGGCAGGTCCACCTCGATGTCGGCGTCGGCGATCAGCCAGGTGTCGCTGGATTCGCCGAGCAGCGGCACGGCCAGCTTCTTGCGTACAGTGCTGTGCCCGCCGTCGCAGCCGGCGAGCCACGCGACGCGCAGGGACTCCCGACCGCCGTCCGCCGTGCCGAGGGTGACGTCGACGCCGTCGGCGTCCTGCTCGAAGTCCTCACAGCGCACACCCCATTCGACCGCCACGCCGAAGGTGCCCAGCGCGGTGCGCAGCACCTCCTCGGTGCGGACCTGGTCGATGCAGAGGGTGAACGGATAGCGGGTGGGCATCTGCGCGTAGTCCGCGTCGAGGCGGGCCAGGCGCCGTCCGTTGTGGTGCAGGGTGAACGCCTGGATGCGCTGTCCGCGGGCCACCATCTCGTCGACGACGCCCATCTGGTCGTACGTCTCCAGGGTCCGGGGGTGGGTGGCGATCGCCCGGCTGGTGGTGGCGGGCGCCTCGCTCGCGTCGACGACGCGGACGCGCAGGCCGCGGCGCAGCAGTTCGTGCGCCAGGGTCAGCCCTACGGGCCCGGCCCCCACCACGAGCACCTGGGGGCTCGGGGTTCGCGGGTCGGCTGGTTTCGGCATGGTCGGGTCTCTCCTCGTCGGGAACGGTGGGGAGGCGTTGCGTCGGGGCGGGCGGGGGGCCGGCCGGGGCTCAGTCGGTCGCGCACTCCAGACGGACGCAGGCCGCGCGGAAGCGGGCCGTCTCCTCGCCGGGGTCCTCGGTGCGGGGGCCGAGGAGGGCGAGCACCTCCACCTGCCCCGACCGGACCGCCGGGTGGCGGCGGGCGAGTGTGATGAGCCCCTGCCCGGGTCCGCACTCGACGAGCAGTCGTGCGCCCGAGGCCAGAGCCGTCTCCAGGGCGGGCCAGAACATCACCGGGTCCACCGGGTGGCGGGCCCAGTACCCGGGGTCGGTCACCGTGGGCGCGTCCAGCCGGGCGGCGGTGTAGCCGGACACCATGGGTATGCGGGGCGGCTCCAGGCGGGTGCCGCTCAGGGTGCGCAGCCCGGTGCGCACCACCGGTTCGAGCGCCGCGCTGTGGAACGGGGTGCGGGAGGGGACGGGGGCGCAGACGAAGCCCGCCTCGCGCAGCGCGGCGGCGGCGCCGGCGAGCGCTTCGGCCGGCCCGGCGACGACGGTCTGGCGCGGGGCGTTGACCGCGCCGACGTCGACACCAGGCGGCAGCTTCCCGGCCAGTTCGGCAACGGAGGCGGCCACCGCGAGCATGCCGCCCGCGGGGGCGGACTCCAGGTCCGCCACCCGGTCGAGGACCAGGCGCACCGCGTCGTCCAGGGCGAAGACCCCGGCGAGCGTCGCCGCCGCCACCTCGCCGATGCTGTGCCCGAGCAGCGCGTGGCAGTGCACGCCCCTGGCCAGCAGGACCCGGCCGAGCGCGTAGTCGAGGGTGAACAGCAGCGGCTGGGAGCGGGTGACGTCGTCCATGGGCAGGGCCGGCCGGGCGGCGAGCCAGTCGGCGCGCAGCGCGTCGCCGGTCGCACCCATGGCGCGGAACACCTCGTCGGCCGCGGCCGCGAAGTCGGGCTCGTCGCGGTAGAGGCCGGTGCCCATGCCCGGGTATTGCGCTCCCTGTCCCGGCAGCAGGAGCACCGGCTCGGGGCCGCCGGGGGCGGCCCGTTCCCCGGCGGGGTCGGGCACTGTCTGGAGCATCGCGACGTGTCTCCTCGGTGTCAGCTGTGGACGAAGTGCTCTTCGGCGACGGCGATGTCCCGGTCGCCGTAGGCGACGTGCCGCAGGATGGTGCGGAACAGCGGGGTGCGGGAGACGACGCCGGCGATCCTGGGGCGCACCCGGGCCGCCACGGGGTTCTGCGAGAGCATCGCCTTGCTCTGGAGGGTCTGGAAGCGCATCACCCTGCGTACGGCGGGCCGCCGTCTGCGGGTGAACCGCTCCAGGACCTCGGCGCGGGCGTCCCGCTGTTCCAGGGCCGCCATGAGCACCGGATGGAGTGCCACGGCGTCCTGGACGGCGAGGTTGATGCCCTGCGCCCCGATGGGGCTGTGGGTGTGCGCGGCGTCGCCGAGCAGCACCAGGCCGTCGGCGGTCCAGTCCCTGGCCTCCTGGGTGAACACGTCGAGGAGCGTCAGGTCCGACAGGCAGCTCAGCCGTGCGGCGATCCGGTCCGCGTACGGCGGCAGGGCCTTGGCGATCTCCGCCTTGACGTGGTCGATGCCCCGTGCGGCCACGGCCTGGTACCCGCCGTGGGGCAGGGTCCAGCCGATCTGGAGGGTGTCGGGGAAGGACCGGTAGACGAGGACGGGATTGCCGCCGCCCCGGAAGATCCGCACCTGGGTGTCCGCGCCGCCGTCCATGTCCCGGTCCGTGTCGCCGTCCGCGGGCAGTTTGAACCAGAGCACGTCGTGCGCGAAGTCCTCCGCGCGGTCCACGGCGATCCCCGCGAGGCGGCGGATCTTGGAGTACCGCCCGTCGGCGCCCACCACGCAGTGGGCGAGCACCTCGACGCGTCCGGCGCCGGTGGTCGTCACTCCCCGCACCGCGCCCCGTTCGTCACGCAGCAGCTCGCTCGCACGCTGACCGGGCAGGTACCGGAACTCCTCGAACTGCCGGCACCGTTCGAGGAGTTCCTCCAGGAGGTGGCGTTGAGGCAGGCTCAGGAGCCGGTTGTGCGGTCCGGGCAGCCGGCGGTAGTCCGCGACGAGCAGCGCCCGCCCGCGGTCGGTGAACCGGAACCCGGTGTGCTCGTACGCGCCGCGCTCACGGGCCCCCGCCAGCACGCCGATGCGGTCCAGGAGGGCCGCGCCGCCGGGCTGGAGGATCTCGCCGCGGTACTCCCGGTCGAGGGACCGGCTGCGCTCCACCATCGTCACGCGGACCCCGGAGCGCAGCAAGAGCAGGGCGAGGGTCAGCCCGGCGGGCCCGCCGCCGACGACGCAGATGTCGGCGGGCACGCTCCGGGTCCCGGCGCTCGTCACTTCTCGTCGTCCTCCGCTCCGGGTCCGCGGTTCCACGCCAGGTGCTCGACCCGCTCCACGGTGACGCTGTCGGCCAGCTCCTCCAGCTCCCGGTAGGTGGGATGGGTGACGGCGGCGGGCTGGGCGGACGGGTCCCACCAGTAGCTGATGCCGGTGTAACGGCCGGGCCTCTGCACGGACTTGTTGAGGTCGGCGTAGCCGAAGCCGCGTACGGCGCGGATGCGTTCGGCGTGGGCGGCGAAGGCCTCCTCGAAGCGCTGTTCGTTCCCGCCGACCTGGAAGACGGTCACGGTCATCAGCGGTTTGCCGAAGTCCTCGCGCCGACCGGCCGACTCGTCGGCGTTGACCCGGAACAGGTTCTTGCTCAGGTCGAGCTCCGCGTGGTCGAGCATGGTGTGCATGACGCCCTGGTGCTTGCGGAACTCCTCGCTCTGCGCCACCTTCTGGAACGCCTCCTTCGACCGCCACCAGCCGAAGTTCACGTAGACCGAAGGGGCGTCGGCGAGGACGACCGCCTGGTGGGCGCCGAACCCTTCCTGGGCCCGCATGTACTCGACGTGCTCCAGGAAGAACTTCTCGAAGTCCTTGGGGTCTCCCTTGGTCGTGAACCGGGCGATCACCGTCACGAGGTTGCTCAGGTCCTCGTTGCTGCCAGCCATGGTGCGTACCTCCGTCGTGGTGCGGGTCCGGCCGCCTTCGGCCGGGCGCGGTCAGTAGTTGCCGAGTCCGCCGCAGATGTTGATGGCCTGGGCCGTCACGGGGGCGGCGGCGTCGGAGGCGAGGTAGGCGACCATCGCCGCCACCTCGTCCGGTTCGGTGTAGCGGCCGAGCGGGATCTTGGCCTGGAAGCGCTCCAGGACCTCCTCCTCGGAGATCTCCCAGTGGGCCGCGTAGCCCCGGCGGACCTGCACGGCCATCGGGGTCTCGACGTAGCCGGGGCACACCGCGTTGACGGTGATGCCGGTCTTGGCGAGTTCGAGGCCCAGGGCTTTGGTGAATCCGACGACTCCGTGCTTGGACGCCGAGTAGGGGGCTCCGAGCGCCACGCCCTGTTTGCCGCCGGTGGAGGCGATGTTGACGATGCGTCCGTGGGACAGCTCCCGCATCCGGCCCGTCGTCAGGACGGCGCGGGTCATCCTGAAGACGCTGTTGAGGTTGGTGTCGATCACGTCGTACCAGAGCTCGTCGGTGACGTCGGCGGTGATCCCGCCGCCGCTGCGCCCGGCATTGTTGACCAGTGTGTCGACAGGTCCCATGTGCTCCACCGCGGCGGCGACGAACGCGTCGGTCTCCTCCTGGGAAGTGATGTCGCAGGTTCGGCCGGCGACCTCGTGGCCACGGACCGTCAGGTCCTTGACGACGGAGGCGAGTTCGGCGCCGTCGCGGGCGCAGGCGAAGACGCGGAATCCTTGTTCGGCAAGCGCGGTGGTCACCGACAGGCCGATCCCTCTCGTGGCCCCGGTGACGATCGCCGTACGTGACTTCGGGTTCATCACATCTCCTTGTGGCGCGGTTGCTCCCCGGCTTGGCGAGAGCGTGCTGGCCGGTGCTCGAAACCGGCTCAACGAGCGTTGGACGAGGCCGGCCGCCCGGCCACCCGGGCGGCGGGCCGGTCCGATCGACGGGGCGTTGAGTGTTCTTCCAGACCTCGTCAGGAAGCTCCCGGTCGTGGGGTCACTGCGACGCGGTGGGCCCGAGACCGACCGAACAGGCCCGCAGAGGGTGCCGAAGGGAGCCGGTATGACGCTGCCGTTGCAGGACGCGGAACGATCGGAGCAGGCCGAGCACGCAGAGCAGGAGGAGCACGCCGCAAGCACGGGGCGGTCCGTCACGGCGGACCGGTACCAGGAGGTCCAGAGCTTCTACGCACAGCAGATGCAGCTGCTCGACTCCGGGCAGGTCGAGGCGTGGGCGGAGACGTTCACCGAGGACGGCGTCTTCAGCGCGAACGCGCACCCGGAGCCCACCCGGGGGCGCGCGGCGATCACCGCCGGTGCCAGGGCCGCCCGAACCCGGCTGGCGGAGCAGGGGCTGCGCCACCGGCACTGGCTGGGCATGGTCGACGTGGAGCCGCTCGCGGACGACCGGCTGCGGGTGCGCAGCTACGCGCTGGTCCTGGCGATCGCTCAGGGCGGGCCGGCCACCGTCCATGTGCACACCACCTGCGACGACGAGCTGGTCCGGGTGGCCGGCCGGTGGCAGGTGCGCACCAGGCTGGTGGCGCGGGACGACCTGGCGGCGGAGCCGGCGCGATGACCGGGCCGCTGCGGGTGCCGCTCGCCGAGAGCCCGGTCGCGGTCGCCGATCCCTACCCGGGCCTGGACCGGCTGCGCAAGGCCGGGCCGCTGGTGCGGGTGGAGACCACGTTCATGGGCGAGGTGTGGCTCGTGACGCGGTACGACCTCGCCCGCGAGCTGCTGGCCGATCCGCGGTTCAGCCGGCGCAGGGACGACGACGGGCCGGTGGCCGCCGTCGACTCCGATCCGCCCGACCACACCCGCATCCGGCGTCTGGTGCGCCAGGCGTTCACCCAGCGCCGCATCGAGGAACTGCGGGACTGGGTGCAGGGGCTGGTGGACGGGATGCTCGACGGCCTGGAGACCGACCGTCCGATCGACCTCCTCGACCGGTTCGCGTACCCGCTGCCCATCGCCGTCATCTGCGAGATGCTCGGCGCCCCGGCCGAGGACCGCACCGATGTGCGGGCCCGCACCGAGAAGATCCTCGCCGGTGAGGTCGAGGAGAACCGCGAGGACGTCTACGCCCGGACCAAGGAGTACATCGTCGACCTCATCGCGCAGAAACGGCGCGATCCGGGCGACGACCTCATGAGCGGGCTGATTGCGGCCAGGGACGGCGGGGAGCGGCTGAGCGAGCCGGAACTCGTCGAGCTGGGCATCGCACTCATCGCGGCCGGCTACGCCACCACGACGAATCTGATCGGCAACGGCGTCCACTCGCTGTTGGCCAACCCCTCTCAGCACGCCCTGCTCAAGGAGCGCCCGGAGCTGATCGGCTCGGCCGTGGAGGAATTCCTGCGCTACGAGAGCTCCTTCAGCGCCGCCGGGCAGATCGCCCGGGAGGACGTGCAGGTCGAGGACATGTCCATCCGCAAGGGCGATGTGCTGCTCGTCTCCTTCTGCGGCGCGAACCGCGACCCCGCGAGGTTCCCCGACCCGCACCGCCTCGACATCACCCGCGAGACCGCCGGTCACCTGGCCTTCTCGCACGGCATCCACCACTGCCTCGGCGCCCCGCTGGCGCGGATGGAGGCGCAGGTGGCGATCGGCACACTGGTGCGGCGCTTCCCCGGCATCCGGCCGGCGGGCCCCACCCGCTGGCGGGAGAACATCATGCGCGGGCTGCACGAGCTGCCCGTGGTCCTGGAGGGCTGAGAGGTCCCGGCCGGGAGGTGACGCAACGGTGCGGGCCGGAAGGGGATTTCCCTTCCGGCCCGCACCGTTGCGCCTCCCGCCGGTTCACCGGGCCGGCCGGGGGGGGGGGAGAAGACCAAGAAACGAAGAAGGGGATAACCACCGCAGCTGCGACAAG